>SXZN01000179.1 GCA_005787865.1 Opitutaceae bacterium
TACCACTGAAAGGTCGGCTTAATTTGCTGTTGATCGATAAGACTAATCCGTTCGGCAATGGCTTTACGCTACCCCGCGGAATTTTGCGTGAACCAATCAAGCACTTGGCCCGGGCGTCCTATGTCTTGCTCACTAAATCAATAGGCGTCCGCGATACCGAGCTGGAGGCGATGATTCATAAATTTAATCCAGGGGTGGAAATTATTGAGTGCGCGCATCAACCCCAATACCTGCAGCACATTGCTACCGGCGAGCGTTTGCCTTTGACTGCGCTAGCGGGCCGGAAAATCGGGGCTTTCAGCGGCATAGCCGCGCCCGAGGGCTTTGAGGCTTTTTTGCGTGAAGCCGGCGCCCATTTAGCCACCACCCGCCGTTTCGTCGACCACCACCGTTTTACGCCCCAGGATCTCGTGGACGTTTTTGCGGAAGCCCAAGCGGCGGGCGTTGAGTTAATGATCACCACGGAAAAAGATGCGGTGCGCCTCAATGCGAGCGAGAAAACCACCATTCCCTGTTATTATCTACGCCTAGAAATTGATATTTTACGGGGGGCGGCGGATTTCCAGGAAGCGGTCAGTAAGATATGTTTCCCCCACGGTGAGGCGTTTGGCCCTCGCCGCTAAGCGCGCCAAACTTTTTGGAGAGGAAAGTTTCGTCGCCGATGGAATATTTTTTGGGATTGTACGTTCTCTCGCCGTCGCGAAAGTAGCGCCATGAGCGATCCCCGTTATACCCAACTCGCCGAGGTGTTGACCGGCTTTTCAACCACCTTGAAAAAAGGTGAGCGCGTCCTGATCGACGCATTCGATGTGCCTGATGCTTTTACCATCGCCCTCGTGCGCGCGGCCCGAGATTGCGGGGCCATTCCCTATGTCAATGTCCAGCGGGCTCGGATTACCCGTGAGCTGTTGCAAGGCGCGACGGCGGAACAATACGCGGTGACCGCCGAGGTTGAACTCTGCCGGATGCAGCAGATGCAGGCTTACATCGCCGTGCGCGGATCGGAAAATATTTTTGAAACCTCCGATGTCCCCGCGTCCCGGGCGCAAACCGTGGCTAAGACGCTTAAGCCTGTTTTAGACCACCGCGTTAACAAAACCAAATGGGTGGTGCTGCGCTGGCCGTCCTCCGCGATGGCCCAGCAGGCCGGCATGAGCACGACCGCTTTTGAGGATTTTTATTTCCGGGTCTGCACCTTTGATTATAAGCGCTATGGTCCGGGCATGAAGGCCCTCGCTGATTTGATGCGCAAAACGGACCGCGTCCACCTCAAGGGCCCCGGCACCGATTTGAAATTTTCGATCAAGGGCGTTGGGGCGGTCCCGTGCGGTGGTGAACGCAATATCCCCGATGGCGAGGTGTTTTCTTGTCCGATCAAGGATAGCGTCGAAGGCGTTATTCAATACAACGCCCCCACCATTTATTTAGGAACTTCATTCGACAGTATCCGGCTGGTATTCAAACACGGTAAGATCGTCGAGGCCACGAGTAACAATACCAAGCGCCTCAACGAGATACTCGATACCGATGACGGCGCGCGCTACATTGGTGAATTCGCCATTGGCTTTAACCCGCACATTCTCGAGCCCATGCGCGATATTCTCTTTGACGAAAAAATCGCCGGCTCCTTCCATTTCACCCCCGGGCAAGCTTACGAACAGGCAGGAAATGGTAACAAATCGGCCGTTCACTGGGACATGGTTAATATTCAGCGTCCCGAGTACGGCGGTGGTGAGATTTGGTTCGACGGGAAACTTATCCGTAAAGACGGTCTCTTTACCTGGCCGGCCCTGAAAAAGCTAAATCCTGATCAACTCCTGAAAAAAGGGTAACGATCCGGCTCATGCGGTCTTTCGATATTCTCTGGCGGAATCGGGTAGAACTACGCGTCGCTGGTTAGAAAATATTAATCGCTGTATTTTCTGCCATGCGCCCAGCTGCATCATTGTCCGCGTTTATTCAGGCGCTGCCAAAGACCGAGACTCACCTGCACATCGAGGGTGCGTTGCCCTATGAATTGTTGCGAAAATGGCAGCCAGATATTTACCAGGAATACCCGGCATTTCGAGAACGCGGGTATCGCTACGAAGATTTTCCGGCTTTTGAAAAACAGCTTTTGGATAATGCGCTGCCATGGTTTATCAGCGCCGAGCGCTATTTCGAAGCGGCCCAGGTGATGTTCGCTCAGCATGTCGCGCAGAATGTTAAATACGTTGAGACGAGTTTCCACCTGCCAGTCACGCAGTTCATCAATATACCAGGTCAGGAAATTATTGCCGCCATTAAGTCCGCGGCCCCAGTTGGACTTGAGGTGCGCGTCTTTGCCGGCATGGCGCGCACGGATATTGTCGGGCCGCTGCGCGCCACCATCGACGAACTTCATCGCTGGGCTAATCTTGATGGAAGCGACCTGCATGGCTTTGAAGGCCAGAAGACGGAACCTGCTACCGCTAAAATCTGGGCGAAGCTACGCGATGCCGGTAAAATAACAAAGTGCCATGCGGGTGAATTCGATGGTCCCGCCCGCGTGCGTGAAGCGATTGAGCAACTCGGGGTAACGCGGATTCAACATGGCATTCGCGCGAGTGAGGATCCCGAGGTCATGCGACTGGCGGCGGATCGGGGCGTGACCTTTGACGTCTGCCCAATCAGCAATGTCGGCCTTAAAATTGTCCCCGACATGGCTCATCACCCCCTGCGTAAACTGACCGCGGCGGGCATTCGCTGTACGCTCAGCACTGATGATCCGCTTTGCTTTGCGAATACGGTTAATGAGGAGTATTCGGCTATTTCCCATGGCCTCGGTTTTACGCGCAAGGAATTGGCGCGTTTCGCTCGGAATGGCTTTGAGGTTGCGCGTATGTCCGCTGAGGCAAAGCAGCCTTGGCTCGAAGAACTTGATGTGATCCTGAACGGGTAGGGCAGCCGCGCTTCGACCGGAAGGCAGCTTGCAGACGACCGATAGTCCTGCACCATCCGCTCACTTGGAACCCACCGTTTACATCGTCCCTGACTCTATTCGTCGCGAGCGCGCCGACAAAGTACTGGCGCAAGCCTTTCCTGAACATAGTCGCTCCGCCTTTCAGCGGGCTTTAGAGGCCGGTCGCGTCAAAGTTGATGGCCAGGTCATTGAACAGAGTCAGGAGGTTAAAGCTGGGCAGAGCATCGCGTGGTCATTTCCCGAAGTGGTCCAAGCGGAGATCCGCGGCGTCGCTATCGCCCTCAAAGTTATTTTTGAAGACAAGCACATGATCGTGCTCAACAAAGCCGCGGGCATGGTAGTTCATCCCGGAATTGGTACTGGCGAAGATACGATGGTGCATGCGCTCCTCGCGCATTGCGCCGGTGGTTTAAGCGGGATCGGCGGCGTCGAACGCCCAGGGATCGTGCACCGCTTAGATAAGGAAACCTCCGGTTTGATCGTCGTCGCGAAAAATGATGCGGCGCACCGCGCCTTGGCTGATCAATTTGCCTCACGCACGTTGCGCAAAGAATATGTCACGCTGGTGGCTGGTGTCCCTAAGAAAGATAGCGGCTGCATCGATCAAAGCATTAGTCGCCATCCCGTTCATCGGCACCGTATGACCACGGGTGAAGGCGGACGGCCCTCACGCACGGATTGGACCGTAGAAAAAAAATTCGCGAATCAAGCGGCATTTATACGCTGCCGTATTCACACTGGGCGCACGCATCAAATCAGGGTACACCTGAAGTCGCTGGGCTATCCCGTGCTGGGTGATACTACATATGGCTGGAAACAAAACCCCGCACTGCCAGTGCCGCCGCGGGTTATGCTCCATGCCGAGCATTTAATTTTTGCTCATCCCATCAGCGGCAAGGTTATGGATTTAACGGCGCCCCTGCCGGCCGATTTCAAGAAAATGCTGACCGCGCTGCGGAAACTATAGCGGCCAGTTGAGCGGAAATGGTCCAGTGCGATTTACAAGCCAGCCAGTGCTTCCGCGGCGAGCCCCCAGCGCAAA
>SXZN01000180.1 GCA_005787865.1 Opitutaceae bacterium
GTTGCAGCTAGTTTCCTTTCAACGCAACAACCCCGCTGGCAGCTGGACGTTTCGAGTGCCGATCTGGTGAGCTACCGAAAATACGCGGGGTAACGGGATTACCGGAGTATTAGACTAAGGTGACGCGGGAGAGTTTTTGGGAATTTCTTAGCGAGGTGGCTGTGTAAAATAAAAATTATAGGCAAACGCTACGAATAAAGGCGGCTTGTTCACGCGCAACCGGTCCGCCCATCACGGCCGCAACGACGCCCCCAAAAAGCGGCGCAATTAAACCAGGATTCATGGCGCCAATCCAGATAGAGCCATCACTTTTTTCGTACACGGTAATCGTGCATGGCATCAACACCGAGACGCGGCGCGCAGTGTCGTCATTCATGATGCGCGCCGCATGCTTCGCTTGGCAGATATTAATCAGCCGCACTGGGCGCACGATGCCCCCGCCATTTTTTTCGATCGATTTCTCTAATTCCACCAGCGATTGCACCACCCAGCCGCCGGCTTTTACCGATTCAGTTAAGCAAGTAACAGTTTCTTCAAAAGCGTAAGCGCTCCGCCATTCGGGGAGCATGAGGCGCGGCACCGCCCAGCGCACCAGGTAGACCGCAGACACAAATAAAACTACGATAATAAATATTAGCAGAAATGAATTCATAGAGAGCAGAGGAAAACTATTGTGCTGGGCGGGGTAAATTAATGGGCCAGCGCGCTTGGCGCCAGGTCTGGAGCGGTCCGGTATTGATGGCATCATAGCCTTCCCGGCGCAACCGCGCCGCGGCTTGGCCAGAGCGGCTACCAGAATGACAGTACAGAAGAATTTTTTTAGTCCGGTGTTTGGTTAGAAAATTCTGCCACTGCTCCCGGGCACCTGCTAGGTCGCTGAGTGGAAGCAAAGCCGCTTGGTGGGCCACGCCACTGGTCCACTCGCTCGGTTCACGCACATCCACCAAGACCGCGGCATTCGATTTTAATGCCTGCATGGCTGCAGCCATGGGCAAGCCAGGTCGCGCTAGCCAGAACGTGCGTATCAGAAAAAAAGCGGCGAAGCCCCCGCCGAGCAGTAGCCACGTGCTCATGGCTGGATAACGCACGGGGCGTCGGTGGATGTCTGGCGGGGCGTGGTGGCCGCCCTAGCATGCGTCATGTAGTAGATCAAGGGCACGGCGAGAGGACTGATTACTAAGGAAGCGATGGCGCCAAAGAGCAAAGAAATCGCCAGGCCTTGAAAGATAGGATCGGCGAGAATAACGATGCCCCCGACAATCACCGCGAAGGCCGTCAACATCATGGGGCGAAAGCGGACGGCCCCAGATTCAATGCAAGCCTCGCTCAAAGAGCGACCGGCGCTCAGGCGCAGTTCGATGAAGTCGACCAAGATGATGGAATTGCGAACCACAATCCCCGCGCCAGCCATGAAGCCTATCATGGAGGTGGCCGTAAAAAATGCTCCGAGCGCGGCGTGGGCGGGTAAAATTCCCACGAGTGAAAATGGGATGACTGTCATTACGATAAGCGGGGTCGAGTAATTTTTAAACCAGCCGACCATTAGCATATAAATTAAAATGCAGACGGCGCCGAAGGCTAGGCCGAGGTCACGAAAAACTTCGAGCGTAACTTGCCATTCCCCATCCCATTTGATCGCGGGCTCATGATCATCAAAAGGCATCGTAGCGTTATAGATTTTTACTGAGGAGGTTGTCCCCCCAAAGTCGCGCCCATCTAATTTAGCTAAGGCGCGATTCATCGCGAGAATGGCATAAACTGGGCTCTCAACGACACCGGCCACATCAGCGGTCACGTAGGTGACATTCTGAAGATTTTTATGATAGATATTTCTTTCCCCCTGGGTTGGGACTAAAGTAACCAACTCGCGCAACGGGACGAGGGGAGCTTGCGGGTTCATCTCAGAGCGCACAAATAAAGCCAAAAGGTCATCCGGTCGTGCCCGCGAAGTGCGGGGTAGCTCTAATACAATGCTAACAGCTTTCCGCGCTTGCGGCGTGTGCAGCAATGTAACTGGGTAGCCTTGGACGGCCATTTGCACGGTACGCGTAATCGCTGCTTCCGTTATACCCAAGAGGGCCGCTTTTTCCGTATCGATGCGCAGCACCGTTTTTGGCTGCAGTTCTTCGAGGTACCAATCGATGTCCACGACCCCGGGACTTGCGCGATAGATCGCGCGAACTTGAGTCGCGAGCTTAAGGCGATCAGCCTCCGTCGGTCCGTAAATTTCCGCCACAATCGTTTGCAGGACTGGCGGCCCCGGCGGAACTTCCGCGACCGCGACGGCCGCACCATATTTTTCAGCAATGGCCGTGAGACGGGGGCGGATTCGTTTAGCGATATCGTGGCTTTGCGCCTGACGTTCGTGTTTGGGGAGTAAGTTTACTTGTAGGTCGGCGACATTAGCTCCGCGCCGCATGAAGTAGTGGCGCACCAGTCCGTTGAAATTAAAAGGTGAAGCTGTGCCCGCGTAGACTTGGTAGTCACTTACTTCTGGCTCCGTGCGGATCGCAGCCGCCATTTCGCGGGCCACCCGCGTGGTCTGTTCAAGCGGGCTGCCTTCCGGCATATTCAAAATAATCTGAAATTCAGATTTATTATCGAACGGCAGCATTTTGACTTTTACTGCGCCTAAACCCACTAACCCCATCGCCCCAACGGTGGCGCCAGCGACCACGCCAAGAAAAGTCCAACGCCAAGCGCGGTGCGCAATGAGCGGTCGCATCACCCGTTGGTATAGGCGCGCAAAAGCAGTATTCGGCATGGTTTCATCGGCGGCCTCTTCTTCGGTAAGCGGCGCATCCACAAAAGCAGCGGCATCACCAACGGGGCGGGCATGGCCGCGAAGAATTTTAAGCGCGGCCCAAGGCGTAACGGCGAATGCGACGAGGAGCGAAAAAAGCATCGCCGCACTTGAACCAATAGGAATGGGACGCATGTAGGGCCCCATGAGCCCGCTGACAAAAGCCATCGGCAGTACGGCTGCAATCACCGCCCAAGTCGCCAGAATCGTGGGGTTACCCACTTCATCCACCGCTTCCACCGCGATCTGGAGGAGTCGTTTGCGCCGGCAACTCGGTAGGCCCATATGCCGCACAATATTTTCTACTACAACGATAGCGTCATCGACCAAAATACCGATCGAGAATATCAGCGCAAACAGCGTGATCCGATTGAGCGTGTAACCATAAAGATAAAACACGAGCAGCGTGAGTCCCAGTGTCACGGGGATTGCCAAGAGCACGACGAGTGATTCGCGCCAACCGAGAAACAACAAGATCAGGACCGCCACACCAAAAATCGCGATGGCCATATGTAGGAGCAACTCGTTCGATTTTTCTGCTGCGGTTGCCCCGTAGTTGCGCGAAATGGCGACTTCAATATCAGCGGGGATGAGGGTGCCTTTAAGTGCCTCAATGCGTTGGAGAATATCGTGGACTACATCGACGGCATTTGCCCCGGGGCGCTTGGCGATACTCAGGGTTACAGCAGCCTCTTCAGGGGTGCTCGCGCCACGGCCAAAGAGAACGTAATCAATCGGCTCGGCTTGGGTATCAAGAATGGTGGCTACGTCACGCAGGTAAATGGGCCGTCCATGAAATACCCCGAGCACAACATTCCCAACATCACGCGCATCACGAAAGAAAGTCCCTACCTGTAAAAGGGTCTCTTGATTAGCATAAGTCTGGGCGCCAACGTGAGTTTGGGCGTTCGCTTGTTGGAGAAGGGGAATAATTAAACTAGGGCTGAGATTGCGCGAAGCCAGTTTAGCGGGATCGAGTTGGACTTGGATGCTGCGGTGCTGACCGCCAATAACCGTGGTTTCGGCGACTTGAGAAATTTGTTTTACGACATCATCAATTTGCGTAGCTAGCCGATGGAGCGTGGCATGATCATGGCGAGCACTATGCAGAGTAAGCCCGAGAATGGGGACGTCATCAATTGTGCGCGACTTGACCAGTGGCGGCGTAACGCCGAGCGGCATAAAGGCTACATTGGTTTGTAGTTTCTGATTCAATCGGACGAGAGCATTTTCGAGATCAGTGCCCACTTTGAAACGGACCACCGTCATGTTCCCGCCGGGGCTGGCGGTGGAATAGAGGTATTCCACGTCAGCAATCTCCCAGAGCAGCTTTTCCATGGGGCGGGTTACGCGATTTTCAACTTCCGCGGCGGTGGCGCCGGGCATACCCACGAGCACATCAATCATTGGCACTTTAATCTGCGGCTCCTCCTCTCGCGGGAGCATTAAAATAGAGAATGCGCCCAGTAAAAGTGACGCGGCGACGATGATGGGCGTCAGTTTGGAATCAATGAAGAGCGCTGCCATGCGGCCCGCGATGCCTCGCGGCTTCGGTGCAGTGAATGCAGCAGAAGAACGCTGGCTCACGGTTGAACCTCCAAAGATTGACCCTCGCGCAAGCCCGTGGGCGGATTGAGCACAACGAATTCCCCTTCATCAAGCCCCGCTAAAATCTCTTGGCGAGCCCCGTGAACGGCGCCTGTTTTAACGAGGCGTAAGACCGCGCGATGGTCAGGATTCATGACAAAGATTCGCTCCATTTGCCCAAGGGCCGTAACGGCAGAACTGGGGACAAGCAGTCTGCGCACGGGAGCGCAGGGCAGTTGGACGCGAGCAAATTGGCCAGAGCGCACGGCGTATTGCGGCGGCACGGCAAATTTCGCTGTTACCGTATGCGCCTGTGAGTCAGCCGCTGACGACAACTCGGCCAGCGCCGCGGTAAAAGTTAAGTGGGCGGAAGTAATCGCCATATTAGCTGAGGCCCCCGGGGTTAATGTCCCGATGAGGGAGTCAGGAATCCCCGCTTCGATTTGAAAAGCGGTCGCCCCTTCGATCTCAATTAAAGGAACACCCGGTGCGGCGAAGTCGCCCACTTCGACAAACTTGTGGGCAATCACGCCATCAAAAGGAGCGCGGATAATCGCGTAACTCAGCATGATTTCGGCTTCGCGGACCATGGCATCGGCGAGGGCAACGCGAGTGGTGAGACTATGGACGAGATCTGCCGTGCTGGCGTGCTGCGGCAGCAAGTCGCGTTCCCTCGTGAGATCATGGTTGGCCTGCTCGCGTTGCGCTTGGGCTTGGGCGAGGCGGGCAGAAATTTCACCGGCAGATATTTTTGCGAGGATATCGCCAGCCTGGACACGCTGCCCTAAGGCAAGAGGAAGGGCTTCGATAGATCCCATCAACTTAGCGGCGAGGGTGGCGCGGTGCAGCGGACGAACGAGACCCGCAACATCGGTTAATTCAGGGATTAACTCAAAGTGGGCTTGAGTGATTTCCACCCGAACGGCCGGGAGCACCGCTGCGTTGGCCAGTGCAGTTTCGTGACGCGAGCAACCAGTAAAAAAAGTTAGAGCAGCCAAGGCAGTAGAGAGAAGAGATCGTTTCATGAAAAAAAAATTAAGGTTGAGCCAAGAGCGGTTGACCGAGAGCCCGCCGGTAATCGGCGAGGGCGATACGTTCATCGGCGACGGCAAAAGCATGACGCATACGCACTTCAATGAGGCGACCTTCCACGCTGATAAGATCAGCCGTAAACAACAGGCCTTGGCTAAAACGGGCGCGAGTTAGGGCGGCGCTTTCTTCGGCTTGGGCAACCGCTTGATTGGTTACCGCGAGGCGTTCGCGGGCATCGGTCAGGGCCAGGCGCGACTGTTCAACCTCGAGGCCGAGGCCGAGCGTGGCTTTGCGGAGGAGCTCTTTTACCTGGGCGAGCTCAGCGGAGCTTTGGCGAATTTTAGCTGAAGTCTGGCCGCCATCAAAAAGATTAAGGTCAAAGGTAACTCCGGCCAACCAGCTATCTCCCTGACGATCTAGTTTCCAGCCATGATCGTATTGGTAACTAGCAAAAGCGTTGACCGTGGGTTGGCGACTGCCGCGGGCAACGCGGGTCATCGCTTCCGCCGCCTGGAGGCGAGCTTGCAAACCAAGTAATTCAGGACGCTGCGAAAAATCTACAAGGTCGGGCGCGGCCAGCGCCATTAAAGCCGGATCATCCTCCGCTAATTCGACCGGGGTCGCAGGATTTTCCGCGCCGAGCACAAAATTAAAAGCGCGCTCCGCAAGTGCGGCGCCATGGCGCGCCACCGCGAGCTGTTCGCGAGTTTGCGCGAGTTGGACTTCAATATTTAATAGATCAGCACGGAGCATTTGGCCGGCCGTAAAACGCAGATGGGCCACGGTTGAGGCGGCGGTGTAGGCTTTAACCCCAGACTCAAGTGCGCCAACGGCCGCCCGGGCTTTGCGGATATCGAGATAACTCTTAACAACGCTGGCGCCCAATTGATTGTGCGCAGCGTGAATGTCTTGGGTGGCGGCGCGGGCCCCCGCCCGCGCGGCGGCCAAGCCGGCCGTGGGGCGACCACCACTATAAAGATTATATGCCAGCGTAGCAGTGGCGCTCAGGTTATCGATTTGTCCGGGATGATTAAAATCGAGGCCAAAGTTGAAAGCGCGTTGATTCAAGATGGAACCAAAAGCCGTCATGGGGCTGTTCGTTTGGGTGTAACGGCCCTGAAGCGAGAGCTGAGGCGACCAAGCCGATTGGGCTTGCGCGATTAAGGCATCAGCGGCGGCGGCGCGTTGCAGGGCAAGCCGAGCATCAGGATTATCCCGCAACGCGGCCGCGAGGGCTCGATCGATCGTCCATGTTTCGGCTGAAAGCGGGAGGGCGCAGAGACAACCAAGAAAAACGAGAGACCAGATACGGGCAAAGGGGATCATAAAGGGGCTAGGAAGAGCGACCACTCATTGCAATGAAGAGGCCAAGACTAGCCCCGGAGAGCGCCCCGCGCCACCAAGTCGAAGTGAGGGGGCAAGTACCCGAAGTACATTGACCAAAATAACCTAAGGCCGCACCCAGGAGCCCACCGATTAGGAGGGGGGCGGCGAAGCGAATAATTACTGGGAGCGTTAGCATAGATTTAGGCGCGGCCACCCCAATGAATGATACCGGCTTCATCGATCCACCCCAGCCGGTGAAGAATCAGGCTCGGTAGGCAGAAACCGGTGAAGACCGATTGAATTAAGTTAAGTCCGACAAAAGCCGGGAGGAGTAAACCCCAAGGGCTAAACCAGTGCGTGAGCACCACGCCCACGAGAGTGACCGAACCAGCTAAGAGACGAATAAGTTGATCGATTGGCATAAGTTTTAATTAAATTGCATGAGTATATACGCATATAGTTGCAATTATGTCAAGCTTCTGTTTTCTCCGGCATATGCCCAAACATCGTTCCCTCAGCGAGAATGCGCTCCAGTTGGTGGCTCAGCGTTTCGCCGTTTTGGCGGAGCCCATGCGATTGCGCTTAATCCAGGCTTTATTTGTGGGGGAAAAGAATGTGAGTGAACTGGTGGCCGTGACCGCGGGCACGCAGGCGAATGTCTCACGACATCTGCAGACCTTAACGGCCGCACATATTTTAACCCGGCGCAAAGCCGGCCTGCAGGTCTATTATCGTATCAGCGATCCGACCATCCCCCGCCTGTGTGAAGTCGTGTGCGGCGCGATTGAAAAGCAACTCACGAGGCAGGCCGGCCATTTTTCTGTAAAAAAATAGCTAAGATCAGGTTAGGCCCATCACGTTGACCGGTGTCACTAACGGCACCGCCTACACCTTCAGTGTGACGGCAACCCATAGTGCCCGCTCCACACACTTCCACACCCCCGCGACCTCCCCGCGATCTGCGTCTCCCCCACCCGCCCCGCGTTCCCGCTAACCGCTTCAGACTGAAGCTGGTCGCGCCGCATTTATTTTTTAATGACTGAGGGATTTTTTTATAACAATCGGGCGCCCTTCTTTTATTGGGCCCCAGATGTTCGCTTAGGGTGATTTAATTTAGCGAGTTCATGCAGGCTGTATCACCGCGCCTTCCTGCCTTTAATTAACACTGAGTGAGAGCGTCGTGCGACTACCGCCATAAGATTGCAACCACGCAAAAAATCATTCGCCGCTTTTTAATATCCGGAAATTAATTTTTGTAACCGATGCATTTTATCCGAGTATCCCTCTTGAGCATTTTATTTGTTGCCTTAGATTTTCGCAAGGCGACAGCAGCAGGATCGTACGCTGTGTGGGCCACGGGTAATAATTCTAATGGCCAACTCGGCGACGGCACGACGACGAATCGGAGTACGCCGAGGCAAGTGGCAAGCGGGGTGGCCACGGTGTCTGCTGGAAGCACCCCTAGTCAAAGAGGCGGGGGTTGATGTTAGCGATTGGGCCAATTGCAAAGGTGGTGCTGTGAGGGCGTCACCACGGCCTACGATGCGGTCGTCCACGAGCAAGTCGGCGCCCTCAAACTCCACTGCCTCGCCCGTGATTTTTTCCAGAACAACCCCTTTACTTTACCGGCATTAACCGGTTATGTCCGCGCTCAAGCTGCCAGCAGCGGGGCAAAATTCCTCGTCAATGCCTATTGCGGCAGCGGGTTGTTCGCGCTGAGCTGCGCCCCCGCCTTCGAAAAAGTTACTGGAATCGAGATCAGTGCGACTTCCATTAAATTTGCCCCAGAAAATGCGGCGGCTAACGGCATCACCAATACCCTCTTCCAAGCGGGCGATGCGTCCCAAATTTTTGCGGGCCTAACTTTTCCGGCCGCCGATACGGCCGTCGTCATCGATCCACCGCGCAAGGGCTGTGATGAGCAATTCCTCACACAGCTTTTCGCCTATGGCCCACGAGCGATCGTTTACGTGTTGTGCGACCCCGCTACTCAGATGCGCGACCTCAAAGGTTTTCTTGGCGCCGGCTATACGCTCAGCGCGGTGCAACCTTTCGATTTATTTCCCCAGACGCGTCATCTCGAATGCGTGATCACGCTGATTCGCCAAGCTAGATAAAGCCCGCCAAGCAACCAGCGCCTGGCAACGGGCTTAAGCGGCCAGATAAATTCCCCCCAGCCAGCGCCCGCTAAAGGGGAAAATTGGCGACTTAACTATTAGTTATTCTTTTTCTTTGAGTCTGCTGAGAAAAAATTTACTGATTGTCACCGGACTGAGCCCCTAGACTAACCCCGAGTTATTTAGTCATTAATTACGCCTCGTTTATCCCAACTATGAGTAATCCCCCTGCTGGTACGCCTCGCTCTTCTTCACCCGCTGCCGCTACGACCAGCACCCCGCCGCGCTACCCCGGGTTTCGAGTCACCTGTAACGGCAACCAGCTCGTCACCCAGTATGTTGAGACTCGGATCACCGAAGGCGGGGTATTTTACCCCATTACCCCTTCCACCGAAGGCGGGGAAATTTATCAGCAGTCTTTCGCCCAAGGAGAGCTGAATGTTTGGGGCCAGCAAAAGGTTGCGGCGGAAACGGAAGGCGAGCACGCCGCTCAAGGCGGCGCGACGGCCTACGCGGTGCAAGGTCGGCGCACGGTTAATTTCACTTCTGGCCAGGGACTCGTTTATGCCATGGAGCAATATTTCCACGCGCCCGGAAAGCTTTCGACCATGGTCCTAGAAGTCGGCGCCCGCGCGCTCACGAAACACGCGCTCAATGTCCACTGCGGTCACGATGATTTTTATGCCGCGCTCGATGTTGGCTGGACCATGCTGATGGCGAAAGATGCCCAGCAAGCGGCTGACCAGGCGATCATTCTGCGGAAAACCAACGAGCTGTCGCTGAATCCAGGGATGAATATCCAGGATGGCATGCTGACTACGCACTCGGAGCGCATGTATTACGCTCCGGAAGCTGAGCTCCTCCGCGAGTTCCTCGGCGCCCCCGATGATCAGATCGACTGTCCCACGCCCGCCCAGCGAGAAATTTTCGGCCCCCGCCGCCGCCGTGTTCCGAAAATGATGGATTTACAAAATCCCATTCTCCTCGGACCGGTCCAAAATCAAGAGCACCACATGAACGGGGTGGTCGCGCGCCGCAATAATTTTAACGAATACATTCTCGGCTTTCTCGAGCAGTGTTACGCCGAATTCGGCCAACTCACCGGCCGCCGCTATGGTTTTGTTACTGAGCACAAGACCGCCGATGCCGATACCGTGTTTGTTTCGCTCGGCTGCGCGGCAGAAAATATCGAGGCCGCCTGTGATTATCTCCGCGAACAACGCAACGCCAAGGTGGGATCAATCCACATCAATGTCATCCGGCCCTTCCCGGAAGCTGCCGTTATCAATGCCCTGCGCGGTAAGAAAAATGTCATTATTCTCGAGCGAACCGACGAAGGGCTCGCGGGGGACAATCCGCTGGCGCGCGATATTCGCGTCGCCCTCAGCAAAGCCCAAGAGGCGGGAAATTTTGGCGGCCCTCTACCGAAAATCACCCCAGCGGAAACGCCCCGCCTTTTCCGTGGTGCTTACGGCATCGGTTCGCGTGACTTCCGCCCTGAACACACCCTCGGTGCTTATGAATTCGCCACCGGCGGAGCGGAGCGCCAAGACGGCCGCACCGCCGCCACCGGTGAATCCTTCTTTGTGCTCGGCGTTAATCACCCGTACGCCGTCATCAGTAAAGACACCCCCTCCTTGTTGCCGGAAGGGGCCATCGCCGTTCGCTTTCACTCCATCGGGGGCTGGGGCATGATCACCACGGGGAAAAATCTTGGGTCGATTATCGGCGACTTTGGTAGTTTTATTTCTGAACAGCAGCCCACCTATGCCAGTGACGGCACGCTTGAGGATAAGCTCTTCGTCATGGCCAATCCCAAATATGGCTCAGAGAAAAAAGGCGCGCCGACGAATTACTATCTAACCGTCGCGCCCTCCCAAATTAAAGTTAACTGTGAGCTCAATCACGTTGATGTCGTTCTCTGCTGCGACCCGAAAGCCTTTACCCACACCAACCCGCTGGAAGGGTTAAAAAAGGGCGGCTCCCTCGTTTGGGAATCCAGCGAATCGCCCGAAATTGCGTGGCAGCGGATCCCGGCTAAATATCGGCAATTTGTGCAGGATCATAAAATCCGCGTGTTCATTCTGCCTGGTTTCAACATCGCGCGCAAAGCGACGAATCAAACGGAGCTCCAGTTGCGCATGCAGGGTAATTCCTTCCTGGGCGCATTTTTCCGCGTCTCCCCTTTCTTAAAAACTTTTGGGATTACGGAGGAGCAATTCCATAAAGTTGTCCGCAAACAATACGAAAAGAAATTTGCCCGCTTTGGCGACGCCGTGGTCGCTTCAAATATGACGGTGATGACGGAGGGGTTTTCCCTCGTGCAAGAAATTAAGATCGGCCAACGGGAAGATCCTGATCGTTCCTCCATGCGAAATCCGCTGCTCGCCCCGCTCGGCGAGCATCAATTTCCGCCGACCGCTGGCTGCGGCCCCGCTGGTTGTGGCAGCATTCCCATGCCGGCAGCCCAAGCCGCCCGCGCTCCCTTCCAAACGATCGCAAAATTTGATTCAGAATTTCGCGCGGGTCTCGGTTATCACCAACCCGCCGGGGCGCTCGCCTCCATCGGCGTGATGGGTGCCGGCACGGGCGCGACCCAGTCTAAGTACGTCGCACGGCGCGAAACGCCCGTCTTCATCGCGGAAAACTGCACCCAGTGCATGGCCTGCATCACCGCATGCCCTGATACCGCCCTACCCAATATGGCGCAGGAAGTGACCACGGTCCTTAAGACGGCCGTTAATAATTACGTGACCGCGGTCGCTGACCGCCGCGCTTTTGGTCTCGAGATTAGCGGACTCGAACAACGGGCCCGCGGGCGGATGAATGAATCGGTCAAGGCTAAGTCAGGGGTGCCATTTAAAACGATCATCAGCGATGAAGTGACCGCTCTGACCACGATCTCCGCCCAAGCCAAAACTGAGTTCACCAACATCATCGCGAAACTCCCGCTGGCCTATAATAACGTCCCCGCCATCTTCCGCTCCCTTGAGGCGAAGACCCCCGGCGCGGGCGGTTTATTCTCCATCTACGTCTCCGATCTTTGCAAAGGGTGCGGCGAATGCGTGCAGGTCTGCGGTGACCACGATGCGCTGCGCATGACCCGCGAGACCGAAGAACTTAATGCCGAGCTGACCACGGCCCAAGTCTTCTCCCGCTTATTACCTGACACTCCGCAGAAATTCTTGGGCCTCTATGATGACAATGATGCCGCCGGTTCCCGCGAAGCCGCGCTGCGCAATCATCTGATGGTGCGCCGTAATTATGAAGCGCTCGTTTCTGGCGATGGCGCCTGTGCTGGTTGCGGCGAGAAAAGCATTCTCCGCTCGATTGCTTCGGTCACCGAGGCCTACATGCGGCCGCTCTACCATAAAAAAGCGGATCGGCTCCGCGCCAAAGCCGCGCAATTAGTGCAGGCGGGTACAGAAAAACTAGCGGCCCTCAAAGCCCGCAGCCAACCGGAGTACGAGCTATTCAGGAAAACCTACGCCCATGTGATCATCGGTCTCGGTGGTGAAAACGACGCCGATACCGCTCAGCGAATTGCCCGCTATGAAACCGATCAGGGCGTGATTACTGATGCGCAACTTTTAGGCGGCTTAATCGCCGTGCTCGAACAAGACGCCTTCAACCATAAAGAGCTCCAGTCCGTCGACGGCCGTCGCGCGAACGGCATGTCGGTCATGATGATGGGCGCGAGCACCGGCTGTAATACCGTGTACGGATCCACTCCTCCGGGAAATCCGCATCCATATCCATGGATGAATTCTCTCTTTCAAGACGGGGCTACGATCTCCTGGCTAATGGCGGAATCGCTCATCGTTGATCATGCGCGCCGGTCAGTTTCACCGGAACGCTTAGTGGATGCGCTGCTCAACCGCACGGCTAACGTCGCCACCGAAGCAGATTATTTTACGCTCACCCACCTTGATGATGCGCTGATGACCGAACAGGAAGTCCGCGAACTACCAAAGGTCTGGGTGGTCGGCGGCGATGGCGCCCTCGGTGATATCGGTTTCCAAAATGTCTCGAAGGTAATTCTCCAGAACCGGCCTAATGTGAAGATGCTCATGCTCGACACCCAGGTTTACTCCAACACCGGCGGCCAGAACTCCGACTCTTCCACCATGTTGGGCGGCTATGATATGAACCAGTTCGGCGTCGCGTCTCAGGGCAAGCTGATCGAAAAGAAAAATGTCGCGGAAGCTTTCACCAGCGGTCACGGCTCACCTTTTGTCGCCCAAGTATCGATGGCCAATTCAGCCAAGCTCTTTAAGGCGATTTTGGATGGTCTGGCGTACCGCGGCACCGCCTTCTTCCAAGCCTACACCACGTGCCAACCCGAACACGGCGTGGGCGATAATATGAGCGCCGAGCAGGCGAAATTAGTCCGCGATGCGCGCGGCATGCCGGAGTTTATCTTCAATCCCCGGCGCGGCGAATCCTCGCAGGAAGCCTTCGACCTCAAGGGCAACCCGAGTATTGATCGCGACTGGTGGCACACCAAATATGCGAGCACTGGGGAGGACTACGTTTTTGGGGTAGCGCATTGGGCGATCACCGAAGGGCGCTTCCGTAAGCATATCAAGCCCATCAAGGAAGCCGAGACCGCCGGTCTAATGTTGTTGGATGAACAACTCTTTTTTATCACCCAAGATGACGTTATTCATCGCCGCGTCTTTGATGAACAGCACCGGAGCTTCGTTAAAAACTTTGGCTGCTATATTAAGTCGGAAGAAGCAGGAAAAGTGAAGTTCTATGCCGTCACCCGTCAGATGGTGCTCTTTGGCGTCGAACGCCGCAAAGCGTGGCGGATGCTGCAAAGCAAAGCGGGCGTGATTAATAAAGATTACATCGCGCAAAAAGCCTTCCTAGCAAAACTTGATAAAGGAGAAATCTTGCTGGCTGACACTAAAGTCCGCCTGCGGGAACTGATCGCGACCGAATACGCGGCCGTCAAATAAGCGCGATGGGGCGTTCATCACGTCTGTGATCATGCGGCGTTGGGCTTGGGCTTAGCCCCCAGCCCAACGTGAGATTGGCTTTCCTTAAGGCGCAGATTTATTCTGCAATAAAAGGACTTCGCATCGCGCGAAATCTTCCCCCTACTGACCAAATTGACGCCGATCGACCAGCTTCGCTATGTCTCGCCTAAATTTTA
>SXZN01000181.1 GCA_005787865.1 Opitutaceae bacterium
CTGAATGACCTCATCGAATTGCGCTCTAAATTCTGCTAGCCGGCTTTTTTTAAGTGAAATGCCAACCGCCATGGGGTGACCGCCCCAACTCTCGAGGCAACCGGAGCAGGCCGCCAAAATTTCCACTAAATTAAACCCCGTGATCCCGCGACCGGACCCTTTGGCAAATTCACCTTCATTACCGAGTACGATCGCAGGACGATTATATTTTCGCGAAACCCGACCGGCAACAATCCCCACCACCCCGGGATGCCAAGCCTCATCAAAGAGGACGAGTCCGCTCGCCGTTTTATAATCTTCCTCCGCATAGCGCTCGGCCCGATCGGTAATCTGCCGCTCGATTTCTTGTCGTTCGCGATTGAGATCATCGAGCTGACGCGCGGTGGTTTCCGCAAACTCACGGTCAGCCGTGAGCAATAAATCAACGGAGAGCGCGGCATCAGCCAATCGCCCACTGGCGTTAATCCGCGGTCCTAGCCGGAAAGAAATATCGGTGGGCACGAGTCCCTGCTCCGTTTTTAATCCAGCCACCTGCATTAAGGCTAAAAGGCCAGGTCGCTGCGTCTCGGCCAGAACCCGTAGACCATGGCGCGCGAAAATGCGATTCTCTCCTGTCAGGGGCACTAAATCGGCAATTGTCCCCATGGCCACCAGATCGAGATAATCCTTCAGTACGATTGAAAGGGCGACTGAATCATTTTCCAATCGCAGACGCTTCAGCAGGCCGTGTGCTAGTTTAAAAACGATTCCGACGGTGCAAAGATAACGCCAGGCTTCATCCCCTGCTTGCGGATAAACGTGCGGGTTAATCAACACCGCGCCGACCACCGCTGCTTCCGTCGAACGATGGTGATCAACTATAATAACATCAACGCCGCGCGATTTTAGATACGCCACCTCTTCCCCCGAATTCGTACCGCAATCGAGCGCGATAAATAAATCAGGCAGACCTACGGCCAACGCTCGATCGATCGAGGTGCGCGAGAGGCCGTAACCTTCGGCGGCTCTCCGCGGCACGATATAACGCGGGTTTAATCCCAGCCGACGTAAAAGACTTACCAGAATGGCGGTGCTACAGACGCCATCGACATCGTAATCACCCAACACGACGATACTCTGCTGCAAACGTCGCGCGAGCAACAGGCGCTCGACCGCTTCCGTTAAATTACCCAATAAAAACGGATCACCCAAACTCGCTAACGTGGGCGCCAAAAAACGTGCTGCCGCGTCCGGCGAGTTGAGGGCATTGCGCAGGAGAAGTTCTGCGACAATGGGTGCAGTGGTGAGACTGCGCGCTAGCGCGGCAGTTTCTGCAGCATCAACTGGCGTATAATTCCAGCGCATGGGAGTGGATACGAAATCAGCCAGACGGAAACAAGCAGGGCGACGCGTGTGCGATAACGCGTCGCATTAGCTTATTCCGAAGCGCGGGATGAACCGGCCCACTCGTACTTGGGCGCGATATCCTTGTGGGCCTCAACATGCATCCGGTCGCCCTTGTGCCACCAGTAGAAAATCGGGCTGGCGATGAAGAGCGATGAGAACGTGCCGGTGATAACACCAATGAGAAGGGTGAGCGCGATGTCGTTGACGTCGCCGCTGGTGACGCTGATCAGCGTGATTGCCGTAAGCAGCGTAGTTCCACCGGTGATGATCGTGCGGGACAGAGTGAGGTTCAGCGAACGATTGATTATGTCGCGCAGCGTGCCGGTCGGGTTGAGCTTTAGTTCCTCGCGGATGCGGTCAAATACGACGATGGTATCATTGATCGAGTATCCCATGACGAGCAAGATGGCGGCGACCATCGAAGCGTTGAACTGGCGGTCAAAGAGGACGAAGACGCCGATTGTCATGATGACGTCGTGGATGGTCGAGACAACGGCGCCCATGCCGTAGCCGAATTCGAAGCGGAAGGCAACGTAGAGGAGGATGAGCACGAGAGCCCAGAAGACGGCCTTGAGGGCGTTCCACTGGATCTGCTCGCCGACGGAGGGGCCGATGCGGGTGACGCCCTCGTTAGAGAACTTTGCGGCCGGGATGGCCTGCTGGAGCGCTTTCACGAGGGGTTCGCCCTGGTCAAAATTAGTGGTTATCTTGAGCACCTCGCGGTCGGAACCGAGCGGCTTCTGATAGACTGGGTTGGCCTGCTCAAAGCCGGCGGCTTTCGCGGCGGAGCGGATCGCGCCGACGTCGATGCGTTGGGCGAAGGAAAGGGCGACGGTGTCGCCGCCCACGAAGTCAATGCCGTAGATGTCCTTGCCCTTGTAGGCCACCGCACCGACGCCGATCGCGATGACGACCCAAGAGGCGATGAAGGCGGGCTTCGCATAGTTGAGAAAATCGAAATTTGGACCCTGTAGCACGGAGAACATCGGCAGCTTCTTGATGTAACCCGGGACGATTAGCAGCTCGAGGATGAGCTTGGAGACGACCACGGCCGCGAACATTGTGGTGAAGATACCGATGACGAGAGTGACGCCGAAGCCCTTGACCGGGCCGGTGCCGAGCAGCACCATGACCGTCGCGGTGATGAGCGTGGTCAGGTTGCCGTCGATGATGGCACTCCAGGCTTTGTCGAAGCCGGCCTCGAGGGCGGAGGGGAGCGACTTACCGAGCTTCAGCTCCTCGCGCATGCGCTCAAAGATGAGGATATTCGAGTCGACGGACATCGCGAGAGTCAGCACAATACCGGCAATGCCGGGCAGTGTGAGGGTCGCGCCATAGTTGGCCATGACCGCGAAGATGACGAGGACGTTGACCCCCATGCCGACCGAGGCGACGACACCGCCGACGGTATAAAAGAACAGGATGAAGGCGATCGTGAGGCTCACGCCGATGATGAAGGCGAGCTTGCCGGAGGCGATGGCGTCGTCGGCCAGTGAGGGTCCGATCTCATATTGCTCTTTGATGGAGAGCGGCAGGTCGAGCGGGTTGTTGAGAACGTTAGACAGGTCGACGGCCTCGCGCTGTGTGAAGGAGCCGGAGATCTCGGCGCTGCCGCCGTTGATCTCTTCTCGCACGGTCGGAGCGGAGTAAAGCTTGCCGTCGAGCACGATGGCGAGGCGGCCTGAGCGGCCGGACCGCTGTCCGTCAGCGGCGATGGTCTTAGTAACATCGGCGAACTGCTTGCTGCCAGCATTGGTAAACTTGAGAATAATGCGGAAGCGTCCTAGCTCATCCACGGTCGGATAGGCGTCGGCGACGCCATCGCCCGTCATTTCAGGGCGGGTCTTGACGTAGAGCTCCTCGGTGTAGCTCTCGGCGCCAATGCGGCCCTCGATGTCGAGGGTCATGCGTTCATAACCTAGGGGTGCCTCCTGGGGCGGGGCGGTGAAGGCGTGCACCATCTTGAAATCGAGCCGGGCCGGCTTGCGCAGGCTGCTAACGATCTCAGGGTTGTCCTTGGTCGAGACGCCGGGTAGCTGGACCTCGATCCGATTCGCGCCGATAGGGCGGATGATAGGTTCGCTGACCCCTAGGCCGTTGACGCGGTTGCTGATGATCTCGATGGCCTTGTTGAGCTTTTCCTCGCGGATGTTCTCGGGATCGGCACTGAGGGCGCTCTCATCCACCTCTAGGGTGAAGGCGACGCCGCCCTTGAGGTCGAGACCGAGCTGAAGGCGGCCATGGGAGCGGCGGAGAAGCTCGTCGAGCAGGAGGTTGTTGCGCTTTTCGATATTCTTCAGCGAATCCTCGAGCCGGACCTCAGGAAAGAACTGGGAGAGCTCTAGCTTCTGCTCGGCGCCGAGCTGCTTGAGCGCAACGTAGAGGCTGGAAGCGCGGCCGGCCGAGACGCGGGCCGAGGCTTCGCTCATGAGCTTGGCAAACTCAGCCGGCTTGGCGGAGGCTTCCTGCTTGATGTAGTCGCCAAACGGCTGGTCCTTTAGCGGAATGAGGGTGGCCACGGACCACAGCACCAACACGGAGGAAGCGATTAGTTTCCAGAGATTGTCACGGAACATGAATATTTAGTGGTTAAATTGTACTAGGCGGAGGCCGGGCGGGTACCCAGCCTACGGACGGATTGGTCTGAAGTCGACGAAACCTTAAGCAGCGTCGGCTTTCTTGACGACCGCGCTGATAAAGCCTTTGCCGACTTCGATTTTATTGTTTTCGCCGATGCGGATTACGAAACGGTCATCCTTCACGCTGGTAATAGTGCCGTATATGCCACCAGAAGTGATCACTTCGTCGCCCGACTTGAGCTCGGTCAGCATCTTGTCATGGGCTTTCTGCTTTTTACGCTGAGGGGCAAAAACCAGAAAATACATGGCAGCCATGAGCAAAGCGAGCGGCGCGAGTTGCATTAGGGCAGCGGCGCCGGTCGGGGCGGATTGAGCTTGGGCGAGGAATAGAGGTAACTTAGTCATTGCGTATACGGGTGTTTTGAAAAATTTGAAAAGTGCGAATAAGCCCGCCATATTCATAAAAGCAAGCCAAACCCCGCCCCTTTTCCTATCGCCAATTGAAGACGAAATCCGCATCCCACTGGTCGGCTGCCCAGTCCGAAGAACATTATGGGTTTAAGCGCTGGGGCGCGAACCACTTTTCCGTCGATTCCGAGGGATTTGTGCAGGTCGCTCCCCTCTCCGATGGACGCACCATTCGCCTTATGGATGTGGTAGAAGAGGCCACCAGCATGGGCCTGAAAGCGCCCATGGTCATTCGCTTACAAGACACTCTCCGGCATCGGGTAACTTTACTCAATCAAGCCTTTCATAAGGCGATTAAAGAGGAGAATTATAAAGGCGAATACCGCGGGGTCTTCCCGATCAAAGTGAATCAGTTGCGCGAGGTGGTGGATGAAATCGTCTCCGCGGGTAAAGATTTTAACTACGGACTCGAGGCCGGTTCCAAGCCGGAGTTAATGATCGCCTTGGCCATGCACGAGGGCGCCCAGCGGCTCATTATCTGCAACGGGTATAAAGATAATGATTACATGCGCCTCGCTTTGCTGGGACGCAAATTAGGCAAAAAGATCATCATCGTCATCGAGCAACTCTCCGAGATCGATAGCCTCATCGCGATGGCCCAAGAAACCGGCGTCAAGCCGATGATCGGGTTTCGCGTTAAATTGCAGACGCGCGGCGAAGGCAAATGGGCGATGTCGACCGGCGACAACGCCAAGTTCGGTTTAAATACGGCGGAAATTCTTTTCGCGGTGGAAAAACTGCGGGCCGCTAAAATGCAGGCGTGCCTCAAATTGGTGCATTTTCACATCGGTTCCCAGGTACCCAATATCATCATCGTGAAAGCGGCGGTGACCGAAGCCGCGCGTTTTTATTGCCAGCTCGCCAAGATGGGCTTTCCGATGGGCTATCTGGACGTCGGGGGCGGCCTCGGCATCGACTACGATGGCTCGCGCACTAATTTTGAATCCTCCATGAACTACACGCTGGGCGAATACGCGCGTGATGTGGTTTTTAATATTCGTGAAATCTGCGCCGCCTCGGGGGTGAAAGTACCCGACATCGTCACGGAGTCCGGTCGCGCCGTCGCGGCCCCCCACTCCATGTTGGTCGTCGAAGTATTCGAGCGCATCAACAAGCACGAATCTTTAGGGAAACAGCATCAACCCAAGACTCGGCATAAGATTGTCGATGCCATGGCGGTGCTCCTGAAAAACAAAGCCAAGCTGGGTCGCCTCGAGCGTTTTCATGATGCGCTGCAGAAAAAAGAAGAAGCTTTTTCCCTCTTCAATCTCGGCTACCTTGATCTCGAGAATCGGGCCGCCGCCGAGCAGATTTTTTGGCAGATCTGCGAACAGATCGACAAAGAAGGCATGAAGTCCGGGTATCAGCCCGAAGAGCTGCACGATCTAAAAAAACTTCTGGCTGATCAGTACGTTTGCAATTTTTCCGTCTTCCAATCGCTGCTCGATAGTTGGGCGTTGAAGCAACTGTTCCCGATTACGCCGCTGCATCGACTGCGGGAAAAACCCGCGGTCAATGCTACCCTCGTCGACATCACGTGCGACTCTGACGGCAAGATCGCCAACTTCATCGACCTGCAGGATGTGAAGGATTACATCACGCTTCACCCGCTCAAACGCAATGAGCCTTACTATCTCGGCATTTACCTCACCGGCGCCTATCAGGATATCATGGGGGATTTGCACAATCTCTTTGGTCGCGTGAATGAGGTGCATGTGTTCCTCGAAGACGATGAGCCTAACGGTTATTATATCGAAGAAGCGCTCGCTGGCTCACGGATCGCGGATGTAATCGAGGGCGTCCAATATCAGTGGGAAGAGCTTTGCCGACGGATCAAGCAGCAGATCGACCACGCCACCAAGAAGGATTTCATCAAACCCCGCGAAGGCGTGCGCTTGGTTGAATTTTACGAATCACAAATGCTCGC
>SXZN01000182.1 GCA_005787865.1 Opitutaceae bacterium
CCCCTCTTCGGCGGCCTGCGCCAGTTTCTTCAAGCGCAGCAGGTCAGGCCGCTGTTCCCGCGCGGCGACCAAGGCCGTGCGCAGGTCAAAACTAGCGGGGGTAAATTCTAGTGTGCCCTGAAATTCTGGAACATTCGCCAAATTATTCTCGGCCGCGGTGACTAAGCCGAGCGAACGGCGCAATTCCTCGATGGCCAAGCGATAATCATTGCGCGCGGTGATGAGCGGGGTCTGCGCGTTCGCGAGCGCAACTTCAGAGCGGAGTACCTCAAAATTGGAAACAGTACCGGCCTCATAGCGATTTTTCACATCCTGTAACTGCCGCTGCAACAACTCGGTGTTTTGCTCCTGCACTTTGATCCGCTCGCGATTAACGAGCACGGTGTAAAAGCGCGTGCGCACCTCAAGCAGGGCATCGTTGATCACGGCCTGTAACGTAAGGATGGAAGCATCCAAATTGAGCTGTTGCCCCCGCACCTGCGCCGAGACTCCCCCACCCGAATAGAGCGTTTGCTTAGCCGTGACACTAAAAGACCAATACCTGTCCTCACCCGTTGGGCCGACGCGGGTGTCGTTGCGTTGGAGGCTGCCGCCCGCTGCGACGGTTGGAATTTGCGTGCTGCGCACTTCCAAGACGACCCCATCCTGCTGGCGAATGCGCTCTTTAGCCTGGCGGATAGCGAAATTATTATCGAGGGCAAAGGCCAAGGCGTAAGGTAAATCAAGTGCGGCCGGCCCGGAGTAGGTTGGGTCCGGCTTACCGGCATCGACCTGAGCGGTGAGCGGCAGGCCGTTGAGCAGAAGAGCGAGGCCAAGGGAAGCGCAGGAAGTTGAAATAAATTTCATAAAGCAGGCTGGAATAAAAGATGTTGGCTGGTCACTTGGCGAGCCCGGGTTGCACGGAGTTAGCGGTCCGCGCGTTATGATCACGAGCAATCAGCATATAGAAGGCTGGCACCACGTAGAGAGTGAAGACGGTCCCCACCGCCATTCCGATGACGAGCACCCAACCGATGCTGTTGCGTGCAGCCGCGCCGGGTCCGGTGACGAAGATGAGCATGAGATGGCCAAATACCGTCGCGGCTGAGGTCATTAAGACGGGCCGGAGGCGGGTGGCGGCGGCTCGGCGAATGGCCTCGCGCTTCACTAGACCCTGCTCTTGCAGCGTATTCGCGAATTCCACAATGAGAATGCCGTTCTTGGCGATCAAGCCGACGAGGGTGATGAGACCAATCTGCGAATAAATATTGAGTGACGTCTTCAAGAGAAAGATCGGCACCATGGCCCCAACCAGCGCGAGCGGCACGGAGCCGAGCAGAATGATAAACGGATCGCGAAAGCTGTTAAATTGCGCCGCCAAGACAAGAAAGATGAGCACCAACGACAACGCGGCAGCCTTCCAGAGTGCCCCACCCTCCACGCGCAATTGCCGCGATTGACCGCCGTAATCGATCGAGTAACCCGGCGGTAAAATCTCCGCCGCCTTAGCTTCTAACTTCTTTAACGCATTATCGATGCTTGGTCCCACGCCAGTAATCTTCACGGAATTGAGCTGCTGAAAGCGGTTCAGCGTCCGCGGTTGCACCGTGCGCTTGAGGGTCGCAATCGTGGACAAAGGGATCAGTTGGCCGGCCGGTCCCCGCACATTGTAATTCAAAAGCTGATCCGCGTTGAGGCGCTGACTCCGTTCGACTTGGGGAATCACGCGATAACTGCGGCCGTCGTTGACGAAGCGGTTGACGTAGCCGCCCCCCAGCAAGGAGCCCAAATCCCGAGCGACGTCGCTGAGATTGAGGCCCATGGAAGCAACTTTATCTTTATCGATATCGATCTCGACTTGCGGTAAATCGAATTTCAAATCGCTGTCCGCGAAATAGAAAGTGGGCGCCCCACCGGCCGCATTTGCCTCGGTGTTGGCGTAAAGCACGAGTTGCTGCGCGTAATCGAGCATTTCCCGATGCCCG
Organism: Opitutaceae bacterium; assembly: GCA_005787865.1. Lineage (GTDB taxonomy): Bacteria > Verrucomicrobiota > Verrucomicrobiia > Opitutales > Opitutaceae > Lacunisphaera. The sequence continues at coordinate 1,965 of SXZN01000182.1, forward strand.
TCCGTGGAACGAATCACCAACTCAATGGGGAATTGCCCGCCTGCAGGTAGCGGCTCGGGGGTCGTAACGATCAGTTGGACCCCCGCAATGGTGGCAGCTGGCGCTTGCAACGAATCTTGAATTTGCACGGCGTTGCGCTGCCGCTGGGACCATGGTTTCAAAATGAGACCAGCGAAGCCAAAATTGGCTCCCGTCACTTGAAACGAGTTTTCGTATTCAGGCACCGCCGCATACATTTTTTGTACCTCCGCGGCGAAGAGGGAATTTTGATCAATCGTCGCCGTCGGGGCCGGCTGCAAAATACTAAAAACTACCCCTTGGTCCTCTTTGGGCGCGAGTTCGCGCTGCGCGAACATAAAGAAAGGCACAACCAAGAGCGTCAGCAGCGCCGCCCCCGTGATCGTTACTGGCACCCAGCCGAGGCTGGCCCCAATTATTTTTTCATAACGATCCCGGACGCGGTCGAAACCACGATTAATGCGCCCGCTGAGTCCTTGATCCTCGTGATCATGATCCTTGAGTAAATAAGCACTCATCATCGGCGAAAGCGTGAGTGCCACAAATCCGGAAACCGCCACCGCCCCGGCCAGCGTCAGCGCGAACTCACGGAACAACGCACCCGTTAGCCCACCCTGAAAAGCAATCGGAGCATAAACGGCGGCCAAGGTAATCGTCATTGAAATAACCGGCCCCACCAATTCCCGCGCACCCAAAATCGCCGCCTCCACGGGTGTTTGGCCCTCCCGGATATGGCGCTCAATATTTTCCACCACGACGATCGCATCATCCACCACGATCCCGACGGCCAAGACCACCGCGAGGAGGGTAAGCAAGTTGATCGTAAAACCAAAAGCCACCATCAGCGCGAGCGCCCCCACCAGCGAAAGCGGCATCGCGATGATCGGAATGAGCACCGAACGCAACGAACCCATGAACAGGAAAATCACCACCATCACAATGAGTAGCGTTTCAATTAACGTGCGCAGGATCTCGGTAAGCGCGTCGCTGATGTACTTGGTCCCATCATAAGCGAGTTTGAAGCGTAACCCTGCCGGCAGGGCTCGCTCGATCTCCGGCATAATAGCCCGCGCGCGCGCGATCACCTCTACGGTGCTGTCCGTGGGTAAAACCCAGAGGCCCATAAAAGTAGCCGTTTGACCGCCGAATCTTACCTCGGTGTTGTAATCTTCCGCGCCCAAAACGATCTCCGCGATATCCCTCAGTCGGATGATCGAGCCGTTGCGCTGAGCGACGACCAACTGCTTAAATTCTTCCACATTCTTCAAATCAGTATTTGCGACCAAGCTGACACTGATCATCGAACCCTTGGTCGCCCCGACGGCCGCCAGGGCATTGTTCGCTTGCAGGGCAGCTCGGATATCGGAGGGACTGAGACCACGCGCCGCGAGTTCCTCGGGCTTCAACCAAATACGCATTGCGAACACACGACCACCTAAGACATCCGCCCGTTGAATGCCTTTAACCGCGGAGAGCCGTGGTTGCACCATGCGGTTCAAATAGTCAGTGATCTGATTTTGATCGAGCGTGTCGGAGTAGAAACTCAGGTACGCAGAAGCAAATTGGCTATCCGCCGTCTCCACGTTAATCGTCGGCGTCTCCGAACCGGGCGGCAACTCGTTGCGCACCTGATCAATCTTTGAGCTGATCTGCGCCAGCGCGGCGTTAGTGTCGTAGTTCAGCCGGAGATAAACCTTAATGGTGCTAATGCCGGCCGTGCTAGTCGACTCGATGTAATCGATCCCATCGGCACTCGAAATACTGCGCTCCAGTTGAGTGGTAATGTAGCCGCGAACCGTGTCCGCACTGGCCCCGAAATAAATCGTGGTCACATTAACTACCGCGCTGTCGCTGCGAGGATACTGGCGGGTATTGAGTTTAGTGTAGGAGACCAAACCGACAATCAGAATGACCAAGTTAACCACCAGCGCGATGACGGGCTTGCGAATGAACAGGTCGGTAAAAGAAGATTTCATAAGACGAACAAAAATGTAAACTCGTTGGTACTGAAGCGACGCGTGATCGAGCGATCACGTTACCTCAGCCCTGCTTTCAGGTATTTGCTGGTTTGGGCGTAGCGCTATCGGCGGGACGGACCGTATTATTAATTTGGACGGCGGCTCCGTTGCGCAGCTTGAAAACTCCGGTGGTGACAACCGCTTCGCCCGCCTTAACCCCTTCCTCGATGGCGATAAGATCGCCCCGCGTGACGCCGAGTTTGACGATTTGCTGGCGCACGCCGAGGTACTCTTGCCCCTCTTGGTTTTTCATTTTTTCGACGATAAAGACCGAATTGCCGTAGGAGGCGTAGGCGATGGCGGTGGCCGGTAAGACAATTTTGGCGGAGGGTACGGGTAATTCAATGAACACCTGAGCAAACATGCCGGCGCGGAGCACCTCGGCGGGATTGGCCAGCGTCGCTTGGACCCCTAAATTGCGCGTAGCGGCATCAACCTCGGAATTGATCGCAGAAATTGCTCCAGGAAAATCGACCCCCGGAAAAGCATCAACGCTTACAACCGTCTTTTGCCCGATGACCAAATTCGGTAGCTCCCGCTGCGGCACACTAAAATTAACGAAGATTGGATTAAGTTTTTGGAGCGGCATCAAAGCGCGGCCCTTAGCGACGTATTGGCCAACATTCACGAGGCGAATGCCGACCCGACCGGCGAAAGGTGCACGCACGTGCTTCTTCTCTATAAGAGCCTGCAGTGCGGCCAAATCGGCGACCGATTGTTTGTAAGCTGCGGCGATCGCATCATATTCTGCCCGCGCCATCGCCTTGCTCCCGAGCAGATCTTGCGCGCGCGCCATATTAATCCGCGCCAATTCACCGCGGGCTTGGATAGCATTTAACTGCGCTGACTCTACGCTGGTATCGAGTTCCACCAACAAAGCCCCAGCCGCGACTAGCGTGCCGCTCTCGGCGCCAATTTTAACAATGGTGCCGTCAGCATCGGCGCTGACCGTGACGCCTTCCACGGGGGCCAAGGAGCCGATGGCTTGAAGCCGCGGGTACCACGTAGCCGCGACCGCGGTACTGGTCGTGACCGCGCTGACCGGCGCGAGCCGCGGGGCCGAAGATAATTCTTTGATCTGGGCCACTTTGATTGCGCCAAGCGTCGCTACCACCAAGATGAAACCGCCCAGGGCGATGAGGAATTTTTTAAACATAAAGAGAGGAATCAGGATTAATTTTGAAAAGTGAATTAGCCCACGGCCACCAGCGCCGACACGGGTTTGACTGAGCCTAGGACTGCCGCCTGCTGCTGGATTTTACCGAGCAAGCCCACCAACGTTTTACGCTCACTCTCACTCAGCGGACTCATCAGCGCCGTGATGGTTTGAAAATGTCCGGGTAAAAAATCCCGCAAAAAACGTTCCCCCACCGCCGTCAGCCGCACTGAAATCATCCGACGATCATCTGGGTCGGGGGCGCGCTTCACAAAACCATCCCGTTCGAGAGTATCTAGAAGCCCCGTCATCGTGGCACGAGTCACGCCGGCGGCATCGGCCAATTCAGCGGGTGTGCGCGGGTCCATCGGGAGCCCTGCCCCAAGTGAGTCCGCAGCACACCGAGCCGTACTGCGCCACAATAGCATTAAAACGCCAAAGCGTCCCTGCGAAATATGGTGCTCAACCATGCTGCGGTCCGTAACCGAAAAAACTTCATCACCCGTTCGAAGAAGATGCAAAAATGCCTCTGCCGCAGAAGGATCTAAATCCGGAAACTCTTTCGCCGCCTTCAAAAGGCAGTCATAGCGCGGAAGATCTTTGATGAGCAGGTGAGGCATGAATAAGGCAGCAGACAGTCAGCCTCCTAATGATTTTCGCAAGGAGTCTTTTATGAAATCTGCGTAACGCGGCCGAAGCAGATAGCCATCACTTTGCCTCTAATCAGCCGACGCGACATTCGAGCAATATCAGCGGATTTCTCGGTTAATGGCCGAGTTTAAATTGCGGGCGCTCCCGCTCTCGACCACTTGCGGTTTACAAAGCCCGCGCCGCCGCCACGACGGCTTCGGTCGTGATCCCGAGTTCTTTCATCGCAATATTGCCCGGGGCGCTGAGACCGAAGCGATCAATACCAATGACGTGGCCGTCGAGTCCGACATACTTATGCCAAAGCGCGGTGACGCCGGCCTCAATCGCAACGCGTTTTCGGCAAGCTGCTGGTAAGATTGCTTCGCGATAAGCCGCGGGCTGCTGATCAAAGCGTTGCAATGACGGCATCGAGACCACGCGAGTGCCGGCACCTAAGGTCTTCGCTGCGGCCACGGCCCATTGAACCTCACTCCCGCTCGCGAGCAAGATGCGCGTTAATGGAGCCGTCTCTTGAATCAAAATATAGCCGCCTTTTAAGACGCCGGCTCGCCGTTCGTGCGGTGAACAATCATTGAGCATCGGCACCGCCTGACGCGTCAGCGACAAGAGCGTCGGTCCGGATGTGCGCTCCAATGCCGCCGCAAAGGCGCCCGCCGTTTCCTCGGGATCAGCCGGGCGAATGACGTCGAGATTGGGGATAACCCGTAAACCGGAAACAGTCTCCACCGGTTGATGCGTAGGACCATCCTCACCCACCCCAATGGAATCGTGGGTGTAGATATAAATCACCGGCAATTTGGCGAGTGCCGCAATCCGCATCGCCGGACGGGAGTAATCAGCAAAAACCAAGAACGTCGCACAGGAAGGCCGGAAAATTCCATCATAGGCTACCCCGTTGCTAATCGCCGCCATGCCGTGTTCACGAATACCATAACGCAAATTGCGACCAAGGCGATTGGTGCGATCGAAGTCTTTATCAGCCGCAATATAATTCAATGTCGAGCCGTGGAGATCGGCGCTCCCGGAAATCAGGAGAGGCAACTCGGCGGCCAACGGCTGCAACACACTGCTGCCCGCGGCGCGAGTGGCGAGTTTAGCGTCGAGGGGAAACAGGGGGATTTTGGTCAGCAAGTGCGCC
>SXZN01000183.1 GCA_005787865.1 Opitutaceae bacterium
TTAAGGCCGTAATGCCCATCAGGTGAGGCGCGGTAACACGCTTTGCGCATGGAGCGCAGTAATTGGGTGCGGAGGATATAGCCTTGCGGGTGCTCCTTGAGCAGGGTCAGGAGGCGGACAACTTCCGCGCGCTGAGCTAAATTGCTTACCTTGATGCCAAAGGTGGTGAGGAACTGGCGATAGTCGTTAAGCTTTTCCTCATCGGGGTCGTCATGCACGCGATACAAGGAGGGGAGGTGATGCGAGCGGGTGAGTTGGGCCACGGCTTCATTCGCCATCAGCATAAACTCTTCAATCAACTGATGGCTTTCATCATTATGAATCAGTTCGATGCGGTCAGCGTAGCCTTCGGCATCAACGAAGATTTTGGTCTCGGGCATATCGAGATCGAGGCTCCCGCCGCGCATGCGTTCTTGGCGGAGTTTTTGGCCAATGATCCACAGCTGCCGCACCCATTTTTGCAGGTCGGCGAGTTCCTGGTGCGAGAGCTCATTGAAGGCCCGTCCCGTTGCTCCCGTTTGATGGGCCGCGGGTAGGGGAAGTTGGCGGATTTTATTAAAATCGTCCTCAAACATTAGCGCGAAAGCCTGTTTGTAGGTCATACGCTTTACGCTGCGGATGACAGTATTCGCGAAGGCGGTTTCTTTGAGGCGACCGCTCGCGCTGAAAGTAAAGAGCGCGGCTTTCGTTAAACGATCTTGAGCTTCGACGAGCGAGCACAGCCCGTTGGACAGCTTTTCTGGCAGCATGGGAATAACCGTGCCGACGAGATAGGTGGAATTACCGCGATTCTGGGCTTCGCGATCCAGGGCGGTGCCGGGCTTAACATAATGGCTAACGTCGGCGATATGGACGCCGATACGAATGTCGCCGCCCTCGAGATATTCGACGGAGAGCGCATCGTCAAAATCCTTGGCGTCGTCGGGGTCGATCGTGAAGGTCGGGATCGCGCGATAATCGCGGCGGCCCGTCAGATCGCCCGAGCTGACGGCGCTGGGCAGACTGGTGGCTTCCCGGGCCACCTCGGGCGGGAAGATGGGGGTGAGATTATATTTGTGGTAGATGGCGGCCAGCTCGGCGCGGGGCTCGAAAGTTTTGCCCAGTCGCTCGACAATCACGCCGTCGGGATTTTGTTGGCGATCCTTCCATTCGTTGAGTTTGACGACCACTTTGTCGCCCACCATGGCGGGAGGCTTGAGCCCGCCCTTTGTGGGATCAGCCACGATGATATTGTGATTCATCCGCGGATCATCCGAAATGACGTAAAAATAAGTCGGGGCTTTTTGGAGTGATCCGGTGATCGTGGCGGCCCCGCGGGTGAGGATTTTGATCACGCGTCCGGCTTGTTCGCCTGGTTTTAAGAAATGTGGAAAATCGCGTTCTTTGGGTGAGCGAAGGCGCACGATGACGGTGTCGCCCTGTAACGCTACCCCCGTGTCTTCCCCAGATATAAAAATAGCCGGCTTGCGGGGTTCGGTTACTTTGACCTCGGGCGCCACCATCGCGGAGCCTTTTTGGCGGAAATTTATTTTTCCGGTAACCAGATCGGCCTCGCTCGGCACGCAAAGGCGATCGCCTTTAATGACCGCAATTTGCCCGGTGCGGATAAGTTCGTCCACTTGCTGGGCGAACTTGCGGCGATCCTTGGGATTGAGGCGCCACTCTTTGGCGATGGTTTCGGAAGCGGCGGGCAGGTAGCCGCGGCGTTTAAGATGGGAGAGAAGACGGTCAGAATAACTCATGAGGCAGGACTACGGGGGCCAGTGGAATTTACCGCGGCGTAACGATCCCCATAATTTTCTGGTGGAACCATGCGGGTTGGGCGGTAGGGTGGCAATATGCGAATTGTTCATGCGACGAGTGAATTGTTCCCCTATATAAAAACGGGGGGATTGGCGGACGCCGTAGCGGCGTTGACGGGAGCCCTCGCGGATCGCGGACATGAGCTGGCGGTTTTTTTACCGGGCTACCGAACGGTGTTCGCTGGTCCGCACGCCGCCGGCGCGCAACCGAGCCACCAATTCAAGGTCGAAATGGGGGATGCTTTTTTAAGTGGAGAAGTTTATACGCTTAAACCCCGCGCGGGACTGACGCTTTATTTGATATGTCGCGAAGAATTTTTCGACCGCCAACGGCCTTATGGGACCGGGCTGCGTGATTACGATGATAATGATGCTCGTTTTATTTTCTTCCAGAAAGCGGTGGTCGAATTGTTGCGGCTGACTGATTTTAAGGCTGATATTGTCCACTGTCATGATTGGCAAACGAGTCTGCTACCGATTTTCCTGCGCGAGGCTGAACGCCGCTACGAAGTCACGCTCGCGCTGAAAACTGTATTTACGATTCACAATATCGCTTACCAAGGAGTTTTCCCGAGGAAGTCCTATGCGCTGACTAATCTGCCGGATGAGCTCATGAGCATTGATGGTTTGGAGTACTACGATCAAATGTGCATGCTGAAGGGAGGAATTATTTTTGCTGATCTCGTGACTACCGTAAGTCCGCGCTACGCTAAGGAAATCCAGACCCCGGAGTTCGGTTGTGGCTTGGATGGCGTCATCGCCACGCGGCTCGATGATTTGCACGGTTTATTAAATGGGATCGACACCGCCGTCTGGAATCCAGCGACGGATAAATGTCTGCCCGCGCGCTACAGCGCCACGAATCTTAAGGGTAAAGCGATTTGTCGAGCTGCGCTGCTGAAAGAATTCGGGTGGAGCGCAAAATTTAAAGGGCCTATTTTCGGCATGGTTTGTCGCTTTACCGCGGCTAAGGGTTTAGATCTGGTCCTCGCGGCTAAGGAATTTTTCGCTAAAGAAAATTGCCGCCTCGTTGTCTTGGGCTCGGGCGAA
>SXZN01000025.1 GCA_005787865.1 Opitutaceae bacterium
AAGTCCTGCTGCGCAGCCAACCTGATCAGCGCGGTGGTTATTATTTTCTCCTCCGTCTGACTAATACTGGGGCACCGGCGACGGTACGCTGCCGGATTCAGCTGATCATGCCAAGCGGCCCGCCCACGACCGAATTTACCTTTACCCCGGAATTAAAATCTGGCGCCACCGTCCTCAATCTCGGTCTCACCGGCCGCGACTGGCCCAGCCCGAAAATTAATCCGGTCGCGTGGAAACTCACGCTGACCGCTTCTGATGGTCGGGTGCTGGCCACCGATCAAAGCTATCTCTGGGAAAAACCCCCGAGCCCTTAACTGCGCCCAACGCGCTGATGAACCTCCTGTGTCGCCCCAATTCCTCTGGTCCGATTGGCAGGGCTTAACGGGCTGGCAGCCCTCGGCCGACGTTCTCGCCGAAACACTAGATGGGGGGCAAGCGTTTCGCTGGCGACGTGAAGCCGTGACTTCATCCCAAATTTCCGAAATTTGGACCGGCACCTGGTCCGGGCAGGTCGCTCAATTACGGCTCAATCATCATCAACTCGAATGGCGCACCCCGGCCGCCCACTACGCCGCTACCGCGGTGGCTTTGCCGCGCTATCTCGGCCTCGATCTTGATCATCACGCGCTCGTCGACTCGCTTCCGTGGCGCAGTGATCCACACCTCGCCCGCTGCCTCGTGGCTTTTCCTGGTCTGCGCATTTTGCGTCAGCCTTTGGGGGAGACGCTGCTCGGCTTTCTCTGCAGCGCGACCAAGCAAATCGTGCAGATAAAACAAATGGTGGCGCTGCTCGCGGAGCGTCATGGGGCCGCCTCCCCTGCGGCAACCACGCTGCCGCACCGCCTCCCGACCTGGACAGAACTCGCGGCCATTCCTGAAATTGACCTCCGCGCCTGTCTCCTTGGCTTCCGGGCAAAATATATTCACGCCTCCGCGCAGTATCTCGCCAGTCATCCTGGCTGGCTGGAAGAAACCGAGCAGCTGCCCTATGCCGCCGCGAAGGCCCGCCTGTTAACTCTGCCGGGCGTGGGCGAAAAAGTAGCGGACTGTGTGCTTTTATTCGGCGCGGGCCAACTTGCGGCCTTCCCCGTCGACACGTGGATTCTGCAGTCACTCGAGCGCCGCTATCAACTCACCGGCTGGAAACCCGCGCAGATCGCCCAGTTTGGCCGCGCTCATTTCGGCCCCAACGCCGGCCTCGCGCAACAATATCTCTTTTCGTGGGAACGTAAATTTGGCCGCCACCCTTCCCCTGATACCGCCGCCAAATAAAACAGCGAGTTGCCCGGTTGCCGAAGAGAACGGACCCGACCAATCAAAGTAACGGTACGGAGCGCAGTGACTAAATTTGCCCCAGCGGCACCGACTCAGCGAGCGCGCTGGATCAATTCGATCTCATAGCCTTCGGGCGCATCGATGAACGCAATGATCGAGCCACTGCTCGTCCGCGTTGGTCCATCGCTTAACGCGTAGCCTTTCACCTTTAAAGCCGCCGCGAAGGCCATCAAATCAGTCACCTCAAAAGCGAGGTGCATTAAATCGGGCTGCACCACCACCGGAACGGCCCCGGCGGGCATTTGGCACAATTCAATTTCTTCGTCACTGTTAGGCGTCGCCAAAAACACTAACTGCGCGCCTCGGGGTGAAGTGTGCCGACGAGTCGCGATCAACCCAAGGGCCTGTTCATAAAATTTTACCGATTGCTCGAGATCGTTAACGCGGAGCCGAGTGTGCAGAAGTTTGGTGACAGTCATGGATAAAACTTAAAGGCCGGCGGCCCCGAAAAGCAAATCGCATGTCTGCCGCGAACCGACGACCCAGCAAAGCCCGTTAGATTTTTTTCTTCGCCTCAACTTCCGGCAAAAACGCCGTGAGCAATCCGAGCAGCGGGAAAAAAGCGCTTACCGTAAAAACGTAGCCGATACTCGTGTGATCGGCCAATCGCCCCAAGAGCGCCGAGCCAATGCCCGCCGCGCCGAAAGCTAATCCAAAAAATAGCCCGGCAATTAACCCCACATTGCCCGTCACTAATTCTTGCGCATAAACCAAGATAGCCGAGAAGGCGGAGGCGAGAATCAGCCCGATAAACACCGTTAGAATCACCGTGCCCAGCAGCCCAAAGTGCGGGAGCGCGAGCGAGAATGGGGCCACCCCTAAAATAGAAATCCAAATCACTCGCTTGCGCCCGATCCGGTCGCCCACCGGCCCACCGATAATGGTGCCCGCCGCGACCGCGAATAAAAATACAAACAGATAAACCTGTGCGGCCTGCACCGAGACCGCAAATTTATCCATCAAGTAGAACGTGTAGTAATTCGTTAGACTGATCAGATAAAAGTACTTCGAGAAAATCAGCACCACCAAGATGCCGAGCGCGAAGATGACCTGCCGCGCAGAAAGCCGCGGCAACTCGGCGGCGCCCGCCGCCCGCGGCTTCGCGACTAACCGGGCCAGATTTCGCTGATACCAACCACCGATGCGGGTTAGCACGATAATCCCGACCAGGGCCAATCCGGTGAACCACAAAATATGGCCCTGCCCGCGCGGAATGATAATCGCGGCAGCTAACAGCGGCCCGAGCGACGTCCCAAAATTTCCGCCCACCTGAAAAAGGGATTGGGCAAACCCATGCTGACCACCCGAGGCCATGCGGGCTACGCGGGAGGCCTCCGGATGGAAAATCGAAGAGCCAATACCCACCGTCGCGGCTGAAACGCAGAGCAGTCCAAAGCTATTCGCCTGCGAGAGCACAATCAAACCGATCAGCGTCACCGTCATCCCAATCGGCAGAGAGTAAGGCTTGGGCCGACGATCGGTGTAGAAACCCACGACGGGCTGCAGCAAGGAACCGGTTACTTGATAGGTCAGACTGATCAGCCCAATTTGCGTGAAGCTCAGGTGATAAGAATCCTTCAGCAGCGGATAAATAGCCGGCAGCAAGGCCTGCAAAATATCGTTGATCATGTGCGCCGCACTCAACGTCAGTAGCACCTGCAAAACTGCGCCGGGAACGGGCTCAGCTTGATTAGTAGGTGGGGCGGACGCGGTCTGACTCATCGGCGGAGTATCGCGAGAGCCGCGGGTCGGGGTCAAGCCACCTGCCGCCGCTCGCTTTAGACCAGAAAGTGGTGCTCGGGACAGGACTCGAACCTGCACGCCTTACGGCACGGGCTTCTAAGACCCGCATGTCTGCCATTCCATCACCCGAGCAAAAGGTTGACCCAACTTGACTAATCCCCAGCGAACGGGCGAGCACGATTCTTAAAGCTTCGGCAATAATCTCAGCACTTTCTTGAGCAATAAAGCCCTCAGCTTAGCGGGTAATGCCTCGCCCTAAAAATGGTGGACTCAACTGGACTCGAACCAGTGACCCCCTGCGTGTGAAGCAGGTGCTCTAACCAACTGAGCTATGAGTCCCCAAGGGGAGGCAGACGGTTAACGGCCCTCCGGTGCGAATCAACCTTGTTTTATTTTTTCGTCCGGACGGCCCGTTTTCTCTCGGGGAAAAGTGTCTGACAAATCCCACAGACCGTTCCGTCGCAACCGCGCGCGGTGCAGTGCTCCCGGCCATAAAATATTATCCGTAGATGGAGCTGGTTCCACTGTTTGGGTGGGAAAAGTTTTTTTAAATCAGCCTCTGTCTGCTCGACGTTGCGCCCATTCGTTAACTTCCACCGTTGCGCCAGACGGTGAATGTGCGTGTCCACCGGAAAGGCCGGCACGCCGAAAGCCTGACTCATCACAACCGAGGCGGTCTTGTGCCCAACCCCCGGCAACTCCTCGAGCTCCGCAAAGGTCTGGGGGACGCGACCCGCATGTTGCTCAAGCAAGATGCGCGAGAGGCCCGCAATCGCCTTCGCCTTTTGGGGCGACAACCCACACGGCCGAATGATCGCCTGGATTTGCGCCACCGAGACCTGCACCATGGCCGCGGGGGTATTGGCCAGCGCCCAGAGCGGCGGCGTAACTAAATTAACGCGTTTATCCGTGCACTGCGCCGAGAGCAGCACTGCGACCAAAAGAGTATAAGCATCGGAGTGGTCCAGGGGGATGGGCGTCTCCGGATATAACCCCGCGAGCTGCTGGCCAATGTAGGCCGCGCGGGCGGGCTTGGAGTTGAAAACAGGAAGGGCCGGCATGAGGAACCTGCTCGCAGGTGCTTAAGCACTGGCGCTTGCTGGCATCGCCTGCAAGCCAGCGCCACCTTTCTGGCCCACTAGAATAAGCCCCCCCGGCTACCTAGCCCACGGGCGCTTATGCTACCACCGCAGACCCAAATCGCAGTTGCGCCACTTCGGAGCGTACCTACGGTTTACCCATGGATGTTATCCGCGATCTGCTCGCTCCGCTCGATACTTTTGAACGCCGTCACACCGGCTCACCGGCCGCCGAAATCGAAGCGATGCTCAAGATCGTCGGCTATGATTCCGTCGAAGCTCTCGCCGAAGCCGCGGTCCCGCCGAAGATTCGTCTCAAACGCCCGCTGCGGCTACCCGCCGCAATCAGTGAAACAGCAGCCCTCGCCGAACTCCGCACGATCGCGAGTAAAAATAAAGTTTTCCGCAGTTATATCGGCATGGGCTACTACGACACCAAGGTGCCGGGCGTTATTCAGCGTAATATTCTAGAAAATCCCGGCTGGTCCACCGCCTACACCCCTTACCAAGCGGAGATTGCCCAAGGCCGACTGGAGGCGTTGTTAAATTTTCAAACCGTCGTCACTGATCTCACCGGCCTGCAGATCGCCAACGCCTCCATGCTGGATGAAGGCACCGCCGCCGCCGAGGCCATGATGATGTGTCATCGCCTCAAACTCGGCGATAGCCACGCCGGCTCGCGGTTTTTCGTCTCAGAAAAATGCCACCCGCAAACCATCGATATCATCCGCACCCGCGCGCAACCACTGGGCATTGAGCTTATTATCGGCGATCATCGGACATTTAATTTTTCCCCCGCGGTCTTCGGCGTCCTCGTGCAATACCCTGATACCACCGGCAGCATTCACGATTTCGCCCAGTTTTTCGATCAAGCCCACACGGCCGGCGCACTTACCGTGGTGGCCACCGACTTGCTCGCCCTCACTCTCCTCCGTGCCCCGGGCGAATTCGGCGCTGATGTCGCCGTCGGCTCCGCGCAACGCTTCGGTGTCCCGATGGGGTTTGGCGGACCACACGCCGGCTTTCTAGCGACCAAGGATGAATACAAACGCCAAATGCCCGGTCGCTTGGTTGGCGTATCCAAGGATGTCCATGGCGACCCGGCCCTGCGCCTCGCCCTCGGCACTCGCGAACAACATATTCGTCGCGACAAGGCTACGTCGAATATTTGCACCGCACAGGTTTTGCTGGCCGTCATGGCTTCGATGTACGCGGTCTATCACGGTCCCGCTGAACTAAAGCGCCTCGCCCAGCGCACCCGCCTGCTCACTCAATTGCTTGCCACTGGGCTTAAAAATCTCGGCGCGACCATCAACGCTGAGCCGGTTTTTGATACGCTCACCGTATCCGGAATCGATGCGACCAAAGTTCATCGCGCCGCGCAGGCCGCTAAAATTAATCTACGCCCAATCGACGCCCGCACCATCGGGATCTCCCTTGATGTAACTACGAATCAAGCCGATGTCGCCACCCTGCTCAGCTTGTTTGGTGCCCCGGCCCCCGCCGATCCCACGGAGCTCAGCGACTATCCCGCGCCGCATGCACGCACTTCGACTTTTCTGACCGCAACCGTTTTTAATCGCTACCATACGGAACACGAAATGCTCCGCTATATCCGGCGGCTGGAAGCCAAAGATTTGTCGCTGTGCCACTCGATGATTTCACTGGGCTCATGCACGATGAAACTCAACGCCACGAGTGAAATGCTGCCCGTCACATGGCCGGAGTTCGGTCAATTACATCCCTTCGCCCCCGCCGATCAGACCAAGGGTTACGCCAAACTTTTTGCCCAGCTCGAAAAATGGCTCACTGAGATCACGGGCTTTGCCGCCGTTTCACTGCAGCCCAATGCGGGGTCCCAAGGTGAATACGCCGGCTTGCTCGTCATTCGCGCGTACCACACCTCGCGCGGTGAAGGCCACCGCAACATCTGCCTTATTCCCACCAGCGCGCATGGCACCAATCCCGCCAGCGCGGCCATGTGCGGCTATCAGGTCGTAGCGGTCGCCTGCGATGCCCACGGCAACATCGATGTCGCCGACCTCAAGGCCAAAGCCACCGAACATGCCGCCAAGCTCGCGGCCCTGATGGTTACTTATCCTTCCACGCATGGCGTCTACGAAACTTCGATTCGTGATATTTGCCGCACCATCCACCAGCACGGCGGCCAAGTTTACATGGATGGCGCCAATATGAACGCCCAAGTCGGCCTGACCTCGCCCGGTTTTATTGGCGCCGATGTCTGCCATCTTAATTTACACAAAACTTTGTGCATCCCGCACGGCGGCGGCGGCCCCGGCATGGGGCCCATCGGCGTCGCCAAACACCTCGTAGCCTACCTGCCCAGTCACGTGGTGGTAAAAACCTCGAGCCTCACCCCCCAGGCCGAATCTTTGGGGACGGTGTCCGCCGCCCCCTACGGTAGCGCCTCCATCCTCGTCATCACCTGGATGTACATTCGCATGATGGGACCAGACGGTCTCAAGCGCGCGACCGAGTTTGCCCTGCTGCATGCCAACTACATGGCCCGACGCATCGATGCTTATTTCCCCGTACTCTACAAAGGCGCCAGTGGCCTGGTGGCACACGAGTGCATCTTAGAATTTCGCCCATGGAAAAAGCAGGGGGTCGAAGTCGAGGACGTGGCAAAGCGGCTCATAGATTATGGGTATCACGCCCCCACCATGTCCTTTCCGGTGCCCGGTACCCTCATGATCGAACCGACCGAGAGTGAAGCTAAGGTGGAACTCGATCGTTTCTGCGATGCCCTGATTGCCATTCACGGCGAGATGACGGCGGTCGCTAATGGCACGAGTGATAAGCTCAACAATCCGCTCAAGCACGCCCCACACACGGGCGCGGCGGTGTGCGGCGCAGAGTGGAACCATCCGTACTCACGGGAGACGGCGGCCTTCCCCGATCGGCACACGCGGGCGAGCAAGTTTTGGCCCGCGGTTGGTCGGGTGGATAATGTTTATGGGGATCGGAATTTAATTTGTAGCTGCGTGGGGATGGAGGCTTATGCAGCAGCGCAAGCCTGAGGCTTATGCGGCAGCGCAAGCCTGAGGCTTATGCAGCCACCGCAGCCTAAGCGCTGACCGACTCGGAACCCGCCAGCCGCTGACTTAAACCGCAGCAGCCTCGGCGATGCCGAGTGGCTTCAGCTCCGACCATAGCCCGCGCGTGAAGTCCGGGATCACGACCGGCATGCTACCCGTCGCGACGGAATGCACCGAAAGTTCGATGAGACTACTCCAAGCCGCCGCATCATAAACCACACTGTCCGGGGTAATGCCTTGGCGCAGACAATCAAGGTGCCGCCAATTCATCACATAATCCATCCCGTCATGCCCGCCATTCTTGGCGCGCTCAGTCAGTTTACTCCAGAGCGGATGCGTGAATTGCCGGCGCATGGCGGCCAAATCTTTAGCGTTCAGCCATGCATGCGAATTTTTTGCCTCGAGTCCGTACTGCTTAGGATCATTCAGCGCCAAGCGGGCGGGATAATCAAAGAAGGTCCCGCCGGTACCCGTCACGGCATTGATGCGGCTATAGGGCCGCGGACTCACCACATCATGCTGAATCATAATGGTGCGCCCCCGCTCACTCTTCACGAGCGTGGTGTTCATATCACCACAAACATATTTCTCCGCCGCATGCCGCCCACCGTTGGGCTTAACTCGGTCGCGATATTGGGTCAGATTGCGCTCGGGTGAACTCATCGAAACCAGATATTTAAACTGATCACCGCGGCCCAGCCCCAGGGATTGCGCCACGGGCCCGAGACCGTGCGTCGGGTAAAGATTACCATCGAGCTGCCAGTGATAATTACGCCGCCAATCCCCTTCGCTCTGTAGTTCAAAAAGCACGGTGCGCAAATCATGGATGTAAGCGCATTCGGCGTGCGTCAGCTCACCCAATACTCCCGCCCGGGCCAGATTGAGCACCAAGAGCTCGTTCTGCCCATAGCAGCAATTCTCCAGCATGATACAGTGCCGCTGCGTGCGCTCACTCGTGTTCACCAAGCGCCAACAATCATCCACGGTGACGGCAGCGGCCACTTCCACCAAGGCATGCTTGCCGAGCTCCATCGCTCGCACGCTCATCGGCACATGGGAATCCCACGGCGTGGCGATGTAAATGACATCAAGATCAGCCCGCGCCACCATCTGCTCCCAAACGTTTTCGTTGCCGCTATACACGGCCGGACGTTTCCCCCGCATTTTTTCACAGTACGCCGCCGCCCGTTGGGCCCGCTCGTCGACGATATCACACACGGCGACCACGTCAGCGAATTCAATTCCCAGCGCATCTTTGACGTGACCCATCCCGCGATGCAGGCCGATGACCCCGACGCGCACCCGCTCTAGCGGTGCCGCCGCAAGATTATGCACGGGCTTTTGTCCGGCCGGGCGGGGCAGAACTTCGCTCAAATTAGCCGTATTCTTAGAGGCCACCGCGGTTTGGGCAACGGCCTTGGTTCCGGTCAGCGCCAGCCCCGCGAGCGAGGCGCTCAGTCCGGCGAGCGTAGAGGTTTTTAAAAAATCACGACGAGATGAATGGGGGGTAGTCATAGATTTAAGATGATCAGAGAATCTCTGATCACATTTGCCTGCTTAAAAAATTTGGAGCGAATATTCAGAATCCCCAGATTCTTTCAAGGAAATCACTCCGCGCGGTGGGATGAGGTACCCCAAGTGGACGGCTGCGGCCCCAGCACAACTTCCAACTCACCACCCTGCGCGAGCACCGCGTGCGGGAAGGAAACCTGCGTGAGCGGCTGGCCGTTAAGCTTGGCTGATTGAATATAAATATTCTCCGGCCGATTATTAAGCGTCGTGATCGTAAACGTTTTGCCCGGAAAATAATCGGGGTTCAGCTGAATCGTCACCCGATCAAAAAGCGGACTCGTAATCTGGTAAGTCGGTTTTAGCGCTGCGCCGCCTTCCACATCAAAAAGCCCCAAGGCCATTAGTACGCCAAGCGCGCCCATCTGCCCCTGATCT
>SXZN01000184.1 GCA_005787865.1 Opitutaceae bacterium
CCAATAAAGACATTGTCTCCGATCGTGATCCCTGGGCCGATGGTTACTCCGCCGCCAATCACGACATGATTGCCCACCGTTGCGCCCCGCACAACCGGCTCACGCATGGGATAACGCGCATTGAGGAAGGTCGTGCCGGGACCAACAAATACCATGCTTCCAATCACCGTGCTACTGGGCAGATAAATGTGCGCCATTAACTTGACCCCTTTGCCTAGTTTCAGCCGGCCCTCGAGCGTGCAGCCATGCAAGATCACCACGCGATCGCCAATCTCACACTCCGCGCGGATCGTCACGTTGTGGCCGCAGGTAAAACGCTCCCCAATCACCGTGTCAGCATAGATGACGGTCCCGCTATGAATACGGGCCCGCGCTCCGATCTTTGTCGGCAAACGACACCCGGGATAACGATAACCCAGCAAAACATTAGGCGCAATTTCCGCCCCTGCCCCAATTTCATAGAAAGATGAATCGGCTGATGTTGTCATGGGGATCAATTAGTTTTCACCGTGCGCGAACCGTGTCAGGATGGGGATTGCCACATCACCCACGGCGTCGCCGGCCGGAGCGCGATACGGCGAACGACCTGGCAGATAGCGGAAAAAACCGCCCATGTATTCGCGATCATTGCAGGCCGTGGCATCCGCGATATAGCCGAAAGACCCATCGGTGTACCCACTGGGCAGCACACAGGGCAGCGGAGTCGCTTGCTTAATTCTCAAACCGATCCGTACAAAGGGCTCAAAGGGCATACCGACATAGCCGACATCGCCGATGCGGGCCACGACGATCTCAATCGGCAATGCTTTGGGCAATTTATCGGCCGCGCCCGTCTGCCGCTGATCAACGGCCCAGACATACCATGGCCGGACCATCTCAATTAACTTGGCTCGGTACGAAGGGGTTAAAGCCCGCGGGAAATTCATCCCTACACACGTTAACGTATCCTGATCGCCGGCGCGGCCTCGCCGAATGAAATCATCCACGGCCGCTAAATCTTTCTGCAGGCTGGCCAAGGAAGGCAGCGGCGCGTGAGGAATGGCCACCGCCGCACGGGTCCACTGCAAATCAGCGCGCTGCGAACGATGCAGGTTCTGAGTAGCTGCTATATAAGAATCACCCAAAAATTCGCCCAATTGCCGCGACTGCTCAATCGTGCCGGTGAGCATATATTTGGAATTAATATCACCACCGCAGCCTTGCAGAAAGGCTACCGGCACGCCGCCAAGATGGGCGGAGAGCTTTTCACAAGCGACTTGCGTCCATTGACCGAATGACACCATCACTTCGGGATTATAGCCTGAAACAGGATGACCAGTGAAAAAGGCTAACGACGCCACCGGAAGCCCAGTATTACCACGCAGAACGACTACGGTGGCATCTGGATCGATGGTGCCGACATACTTGCTATCGAGGAGCATCCGATCCTCCTCGCGAATGAAATAAGCGGTGCCATCAGCACGGCGACCACGGCGGTTATACGTGACCCGCTCTTCCCGCGCTACGCCCCATTCAACCGTCACCGGAGCGAGTTGTTTTTTCAAATCGCGCGCGGCGCGTGTGAGCCCGTCCATAAATTCACGACCGAGTTCGCGGGCCTGATTCAGCGGCTGATTGCTACCGATTGCCTCGGATGTGGTCGCCTCACTGATATCAATCAGCGGAATGGTATGATTATGCGAACTAGCGGCGATCACCTGAGCGGGTGATAAGCCCAGCTCTTTCGCGACTAAAGCGCGGCAGGCATTGTTCATGTTCTTTTCATTGACCCCAAACGAAGAGGTTAAAAAGCACAGGCGAGTATCCCCATATTCCAAGAGCACGAGCGTGCTTTTCAATTCCCCAATCACTTCATGAATTACTTGCGGCGTGCGACTCACGGCCGGTGAACCCACTTTGGGCGTAACCGAAAATGAGCTAGCCGCAGCCGTGAGCACGGGCCGCAGTGCCGCGTGATCGCCCTCGGGTCCAACTGCGAGCGCGAGTGACGATGCCAAGAGTACCAGCGCCGCAGCACCGAGACTACGCGCGGACGCCGGCACGCATATTAGAGATAAGGTAAATTTCATCGTATAAAATCCAAAAGAGATGGCACGGTAGCTATCGGAGCAATGATCCGCGCCCTAACTCTCCGATCACTGGGGCTTCAAAACTTCAACTGAACTATGAATCCTAACGCCTGAACTCCCCGAACTGCGGCCCAGTCACACGGGAAGCCTAGTCAAAAAAATGCTTCATCCCGTGCCGGGGCAAAGGATGAAGCATCGTAAAACTAGCCGAGCTGAACTTAGAACTTGTAGCTCGTGGAGAAGTTAAAGGTCCGCGGCGGTTGCATATCGGCGAACAACGGACTCTGCGCACCGAGGGCGAGCGTCGTATCGAGAACGTTTTCAATATTCAGACGCACGGTCCAATTTTTACTGTATTTATACGAAGCAAATATCGTCGCGTTCCAAGCGGACTCGAGGGTGATTGGTCCCGGAGTTACGCCCGTCGGGAAAATATAGCTTCCTGGGGTCGAGAAGTAGTTGTCGCCAGTCTTGCTCGCACCGCCACCGATACTGAGTCCCTTCAGTCCAGCATCGGCGAAATCATAGCGGGTAAAAAAGCTATAAAGACTACCGTAGGTGTTATTGATGCGGGCTCCATTTTGATCTTCGACAGTACCCTTGTAGCCCGTGGCGATGATTTGCCAATTTCTTGAGACCGCGTAACTAATACTGGCGTCCCAACCTTTTTGGGTCTGCATGCCGGTCGCCTCAAAGAAAGGATTGCCGGTGATAGGGCTGAGACCAGCTTTCAGCACCGCGACGTTTGATAGATTTAAATCATAGAACGATAAAGTGGCGGAAAATTTACCGCCGCCCAAAGCCGTCTTGATCCCATACTCTTTACCACTGCCCACTTGGGCGGGAAGCAGGACACCGTTGTAATCACGGGTGTTGCTATTGCCCTGCGGGGAGAAGGTGGTGGAATCGAGGGCATAGAGCGCAATCTCCTTGGTTACATTTACTACAACACCATAGCGGTGGAGATTTTCCTCGAAATTAACGATGCGCGTACCGCCCGCGTTGTTGCGGGCGACCACGGCAGGGACATCGTTAATCTGCAGAGTGGCGTAGCTCATCCCACCAAGGAGGATCAAACGGTCTTTAATAACCTCAGCTTGATGCTGATAGTAGTAAGTCGAACGGCGATTGTTCGTCCAGCTGCCGACTGCCAATGGCGATCCATAGGAAGCATAAGTCGGTACCGTAACCGAATTCATCTGGGGATTAGCAATCGCGAACGCTTGGCGGCCAATGCCATTGAAGGCTGGGGTCGTGATCGAGCCGGTCGTGGCGCCGTTGGCATTAATGAAGGAGGCACGGTTATACTCATCGGTGAGCGTGAAACCCGTTGCGCTCTGGTGCTCGATCGACCCAGTAGAATAGTTGCCTAAGAAGTCCTGATTGACGACCCAGTTATCCATCCGCTGGTAATTTCTGCGGGCGAAGAGGGTGAAAGTATTGGCTTGGAGATCCAGCGAGAAGGGGAGCAGGTTAGTGCCGTGACGGAGGAAGTAGAGATGCGACAAGCTAGTCTTGGACTCCCAATTGTCGGAAAGACGCTGGAGAATAGCGATGCGCTGGCGATTTTGCAGGAAATTCTCCATGATACCCTTGGGGTAATACCCTTCGTCGCGGCCACCACCCGTGTACAATTTGCCGTCTGGCAAGATGAAATTTTGGCCGCCGGCAATGGTGTCGAGGCTCACATAGTCGAGCGCTACCCGTACCGTGGTATTCTTGAAGTCGAACTGCAACGTGGGGTGCAGGGCAATACGATCATCTACGACATTTTTCAGGAAATGATCACCACCCTGAAAGGCGGCCGCGAAGCGGTAACCGACTTTGACGTCTCCCAGAACACCGATCGGACCAGTCAGATCAAGCTCGGTGCGATATTCGCCGTAATCTTTGAAGGAAAACTTCACCTGCTGCATGCTGTAAGGCAGCGGCTTTTTCGTCGACTTGAGCACGATGCCAGCGAGACCGGCATTGGCATAAAGTACACCCGCTGGTCCGCGCATGACTTCGTACGAGTCGATATTAACGTTGTCGCTATAGGGGACGTTCTCAATCGCGTCATCCATGTAGGCATTCAGGGTACGCGCACCGCGCAGGCGGATCGACTCACCCCGGTAGAATTGCGAAGCGCCCGCGTAGAGGAGTACATCGGAGGTCCTGGTCGCCCCAATATCTTCAATCAAGTCGCGCGTCACTACAGTGACAGACTGCGGGATTTTGATTAAGGCCTGATTGGTTTTAAAGCCAGTAGCAGCATTGTTAGCGACGTAGCCCTTATCTTGGGTCGTCGTTACTTCAAATTTAGAGAGCTCTAAAACAGGCTGCTTCGCCGGAGTCGCATCAGCTGCGACTTGAGCTGTAACTGGAACCGAAGCGGCAACGAAAGCTGCCGCGATCACTAACGATTGCCGTAAGGAGGCAATTTTTGATGTAGTCATGGGTAGGTTTGAACGAGGTATGTAGATCTATTCAACTGTATACCAAATTGAGCGATTAATATGTCAATCGCTTTCAATTTCCAACAAAAGCGATGATTTGTAATGCTAAGCCCCAATATAGTCGGGCGAGCCACCCAACGATCACGTCGCAAAATATTTCAACTGATCCTCATCCACCTCAACGCCAAGACCTGGCGAGGTCGGCACGGCCACGTAGCCGTCCTTTATTTCTACCGATCGCTTAAATAATTTATCGCGAAAAGGATTTTCCACGCGATCGAGTTCGAGCATAGGAACCTCCGTCCCCCGCGACCAAGAGGCATCGGGCAGGAGTGAGATAAAATGAGTGGAGGCGGCAATCACCAGCCCGCCAGCCCAACAGTGCGGCATGCACTGGATACCCCAAAGCCGGGCAAGCTCGGCTACAAAAAGGCACTCCCCGATCCCGCCCGCCAACGCCACATCCGGTTGTACAATAGCCATGGCTCGCCGAGCAATCGCTTCCTTGAACTGCCCGCGAGAAGTAAGGCCCTCGCAAGCAGCGATCGGAATATCGAGCTTAGCGGTCAGCACCTCATAACCGGCATAGTCGGGGGTGCTTTGCGGCAGCGGCTCCTCAAACCAATAAAATCCCTGCTGTTCCAACTCACGCCCCATGCGCATGGCGGTGCCGAGGGAATAAGCGCCGTTGCCATCGGCCATCAGTTTGATGTCCGGACCCACGGCTTTGCGCACCGCCACAATCGCCGCTAAATCTTGGGCGATGGTCTGTCCACCAATGCGCATCTTCAAAG
>SXZN01000185.1 GCA_005787865.1 Opitutaceae bacterium
CACTTGATCAGCGGTTGGCGCTGGGAGGTGGATTTCGTCGGCCACAGCTAAGCCCGCAACGCGCTGGAGAGCGTATTGCTGGAGTTGGGCGCCCTCGATGGCGTTATAGCCGGCCTTGAGTTGGGCGCTCAGGTTGCCGTCACCCATGACGCGACGAGCATCGCCCTCCTTGCTAAGGTTCACGCCAAAGAACATCTGTTCTTTCACCTGGTTGTCGGCCTTGCCGATGCCAGGGGCGGCGCCGATCGTGAAGACGAAAGGAATCGTGACGGCGAAAAGGAGGAACAGGAACACCAGTTTTGTGTGCCTCTGAAAAGTACGTTGAATCCAGGTAATCATAGGGGGAAAGAGATCTAAAGTAGAAATGGCTCGCTGGCTGTCAACAGGGGAAGCAGTGGCCGGGTTGGCGGCGAACCAGGCCTCGCCCGTCGCTGGGTGGGGTATTTTATCGAGTGCGGCGCGGTAACCAAGGCCATCTGCTGATAGGCTCCGCCGAGCCAATGGCAGCGACCTGAGCCTGTTTAGTGTGATAACAATAAATGCTACTCGGCGCTAGCGAGTTAAAGCTGGGCCCGCCTTCAGGTAAGCGGGGCGGCAGACTCCTGCGGCTCATAGCGATAGTCGGAAAACCCTTTGAGGATAGCCCAGTGGATGAGCTTTTCCGTGCTGTGAAGGTTTAACTTACTCAAGATATTCTGGCGATGAGTCCGGATCGTCGCGGGACTGATGCCGGCGCGGCGGGCGATTTTATCATTAGCCCAACCGTAGCCGAATAACGGCATGAGTTCGAGTTCCCGGGGGGAAAGAATCTTCGTAAAGTGATTCGGCTCCGCGCGGGCTGCCGCCATCGCGCGGCGCACGGTCTGGGAGAAATATCTTTGGCCAGACTGGATGGCTTCAATCGCGATCAGCAGTTCCGTGGTGCTGGTATCCGTCTTTAATAACAGGCCGCTTACCTTGCTCCGCTGGACTAGGGCAAGCACTTGATCAGGAGCTGAAGCCGTGAGAATCAAAATTCGTGTGCGGGTCTGGAGGTGATGGAGTCCCTCGATAACCTGGAAACCGCTAATATCCGGCAAGCCTAGATCGAGCAAAATGAGATCGGGTCGATGTTCGCGGGCTAGGCTCATGCCTGAGGCGCCATCTCCAGCCGAAAAAATAATAGTTTTCGGCGGCGTGATTTCGCGTAATTGCGTGATGAGAAAATCGCGAATCAAAGTATCATCATCGATGCAAAGGAGAGTGAATGGTAGCATGGTGAGCAAATTCCGAGCATGGCTAGTTAATGAAAAGCTAGTCCCTGCAGCGGCCTGCAAATGGGCCTTTATTTAGGTGAGTACGCCGCAAACCAACGCGTAGCTCACTCAAGAAGGCACTGGGCTATCCCTGGACTCATCGCATCGTGCCCTTGGGGCCGTTCGTGCTGCCGCCCGCCGGCGGCGGAGCCAATCAAAGATACGCCATCGTCGTCAGGAGGGCCTTGCCACCCACGCCTGAGAGTGCCGCCAGGGCGAGGGGGATATAGCAAAGAAAAATAGTGCTAAAATATAACCCAAAAGAACCGGCCGCGATCGCTAAGGCGGGCGCGTATTGATTTTGCGCTATCAAGACGATCCCAAGAAAGCCTAAGCCAAAAACAGTCCGAAAGCGGATAAAAGGATAAAGGCTAATCATACCGAGCAAGAACATAAGCCCAATAAAAGCATCAACTAATCCGAGCAGGACAAACGGATGGCTTCCGAGCTTAGCCCAATCCAGCGCGAGTACTATTTCGATGCTCGGTAAAATGAGCGCGACTGCGCTAAGGAGGCAGATGAGCGCCGCTGAGCGGGTGCCCCATTGGGCCGCTTCATCATGGCAATAGACCGGTCGGCCTTGCCCTGCGTATCCTTTGTTTTACCTTCCGCTGCCGCGAGAAAATCCTGAACCGTAATGGGCTCAGCGCTGCCTGTTTGCTCGGCATTAATTACGGTAAATTTTTTTTGTTTGAATCCTAACTTTTTCTTCTCCGGCCAGAGCGTAGCTTTCAGGTCAGCGTGGCTGCCAATGGTGGCCCATCGCTCCGTGCTGATATCATAATAGAAAGTTTCCGGCGTCACGCTTTTGGCGGGATCACTCGATTCGGTGAGCGACGCCAACTGCTCAGTGGTAAAAGGCCCCCGTGCCTCGGTGTCATGCTGACCGCGGATATAATATTCTAGTGCGGAGGAGGCGGAAGAGTCGCTCGACATAACGTTAATTTGCCATGCGTGGCAGGTACGGCGAGAGTGAATCGCTCGAATTACATGCGAGCTAAGTCTGTCCGTAGCCCGAGCAGATGCAGCCCAGTCTCCAAAACCGTAAGCGTGCGATGGCAGAGGAGAAGCCGACGCGCGCGCAAGGCTGGATCATCAACGATCACTTTATCCGCCGCATAAAAAGAGCTGTAGTCGCCCGCTAATTCATAGAGGTAGAGACTGAGGAAGTGCGGGCGCAGATTATTAGTGGCGAGCTGGACCGCATCAGAAAATTTAACCAATTTTCGAGCCAGCATGATTTCAGCCGCGGTGGCTGGGGCGGTGGCGCCACTTACCGGTGGTTGCGCCGGATCAAAACCGGCTTTGCGGAAAATGCTGCGGATGCGCGCGACGGCGTATAAGAGATAGGCCGCCGTGTTGCCTTCGAGTGAGATCATTTTTTCCCA
>SXZN01000186.1 GCA_005787865.1 Opitutaceae bacterium
GCAACGACCGCCGCCGGACACTTTCACTTTCGCTAACGGGTGCGCGGTCGCCTCATAAATCGTCACGCGCGCATGCGGATTGGCTTCCGCACAAACGATGGCCGCAAAAAATCCGGCGGCTCCCCCACCGGCGATGATGATCTTTTGCGACTGCATCCAGCGGCAGCGTGAGCCGGCGCTAAGCCGTTGTCCAAAAATAAAAGAGCCGCGCTCAACGGCGCGGCTCTCCTAATTAAAACCTGCTAATCTAAGTATGGGATCTGCTAGCGGCTCAGCCGCCGAGCAGTTACTTGTTTTTTTTATCTTTCTTGGGGCCGCGAGGCCCGGCTTTGCGCATCTCATCAAACTTTTTCAACTGCTCGGGATTCAACACCGCGCGCCGTTGATCGGCGAAAGGCTTGTTGGCTGCCCGCAGCTGACCGCGTTTGGCCTCAGGCGCGAGCGTGCTATCATTCATGATGACATCCGCGGCCGCTTTTTCCTGCTGATTAATGGCTTCCCATTTAGCCTGCTGGTCAGCGCTCAGGCCGAGTTCTTGCGCGGCGCGCTTCATGATCTGACCGGGGCGACCGGGGCCGCGGCCGTGTTCGGGTTGACCGGCAGGGGGAGCCGGCGGGGCTTCCGCGCGCAGGGCGGGAGCGCCGAGCAAAATGAGACCAACGCAGGCGATACTAAGCTTAAGTAAGTTTTTCATAGAGGGAATTAATGGTTACTCGACATAGGACGCTGAGGAAGCAGCGAGGTTTCAGGCCTGTAATAAATCGTGCCTAAAACCCCACCCCCAAGGCTCGCGCCCGGCGGCGCTGACCGGCGCCGCTTTACTCCTGCGGAAATTAACTCACCCTCATCTGCGCCCTTATTCAGCCCCACTCATGAACTTAATCCCACGCGTACAAATCGCCGTGCAAGTGGTGACCGCCACCCAAAATCAGTTGCCCGCGACTGTTCGCGCCGTGGCCCGGGAGGTGCCGGTTTGCTACGAAGCTCGCCCTCATGCTACCCTCATCGCCGATGGACTAGAGGCCGATCTGCTCGGCTTATTTGTGGGTGATGAGCACGGCGCGGAACTCGGTGAGGCGCAGCCCTTGCCCCCACAGATTCTGCTGTTTCTCGATAATATCTGGGACCTAGCGGCAGCGGATGAAGCGAATTATCGCGCTGAAGTGCGCCTCACTTACCTCCACGAACTCGGCCATTATCTGGGCTGGGACGAAGAGGAAATTGCGCAGCGCGGCCTAGAATGATGGGCCCGCCCACCTCGCCACCGCGCCCTTGCCCAGAGCCCCCGTGAAGTAGGGCTTTCATTTAGCTGCTAAATCTGCTTATTCCGTTCTTAAAAACAGCTTTGCGCTAACCCCGCGATCGCCTATATCTAATCATTATGAAGAAGCTCCTCACCGCCATTTTTTGTGCTACCGCCCTGGCGGGCGCCCTGTCCGCTGCCGGCGAATTAACCCGCGCGTCCGTCATTGAGCGCCTCGATAGCTGCGAAGCAATTTTGCAGTCCATTCAAGGTAACTATAAAACCGCCATTCCCGCCGACATTCTTCGTCGGGCCAAGGGCATTGTCATCGTCAACCAATTCCAGGCCGGTTTTATCTTCGGGATCAAAGATGGCTACGCGGTCGCCTTAGTCCGCCGCCCGAACGGTAAATGGTCCGTCCCCGCCTTTATGCGCGCGGGTGAACTCAGCCTCGGCCTGCAAGCGGGCGGCAAATCAATCAATGCGGTTTATGTTTTAATGGACGACGCCACCGCCCGCCTCCTCTTCAAAAACCGCATGAATCTCGGGGCGGAAGCCAAAGTCCTGGCCGGCATTCGCTCAGCGGAGCGCGAAAAAATAACTTCCGCGCTTCAAACCGAAGCGAATGTCTTGGTCTATTCCAACAACGAAGGCCTGTACTTCGGCGCCGCCGTTAAAACCGGTTACATGTCACCCCATGACGAAGCCAATCGCCTGTTCTACAGCAGCACCAATCGGCTGCCAGAATTACTGTTCAGTGATTGGGTCACGCCGCCCACGGAGGCGCACTTCTTGATCGATCACGTGACGCGCATCACGCAGTAAGCCCCCCACTGCCGCCACCAACCCGCCTTAGCTGGCGGGTTTTTTTACGCCCTAATCTTGGCCCGGCTGGGCCGCCGGAATTCTTGCAGATAAATTACCAGCGCAGCCAACACCTCGGTCACGACCCGGGCCTGCGCCGTCGCGCGATCGGCCCCCGGCATTTCCACCTGTCCAGAAATAACCACGAGTTTTCCGGCGGGTCGCCGATGACACAACGCCCACCAAGCCATCGGCACCGCCACGCCGTGCTCAATACTCGGCTCCGCGTAGCCGGTCGTCGCGAGCCCCAAATCTGCCCCCAACAAAACACCGGCCCCCTCAGCCATTTCTACGGCGACACGTTGCGAGACGCTATTAACCCGCTGCGCATGGGCTCGATTAACCCCGAGATGGCGCACCTTTTGCGCGAGTGAGTAGGCCGTGATCCCGCCCAAAAAATAATTCGACGCCCCCGCCACCGCCCCAATTTTAGCCTGCACTTGACCACAAGTCAGACTCTCCGCGACGGCGAGCGTCAGCCGTGGTTTTCCTAAAAATAAAGGGGCTAGGTTCGTATTCGTTCTCATCGCCACCAGCATGGGTTCTACGGCGGAAAAGGAAAGTACTCCTTCGCGAGAATGCGCCGCTGCGCCCAGCGATCAATTATTTTCCCGCGGCCAGCCGGCGCCGCGCCCGCCACCGCTGGGCAGAATTAATAATATGACCGACGCACTCCGTGGCCCCGCAGCGACAGGGATGATCGCGCCACTCCGTATAGGAAAATCCGTAATCATAAGTCAGCTCCTCCCCCGGCGCGATATCGCGACACGCCACCACCCAAATATGGCCGCGGATATTCTGCGTTTCACAATTCGGCCCACAGGAATGATTGATCCGCCGCGCTAAATTCCAAGCGACGTCCCCATCGATGTCGTGTCGTTGATTTAATTCGAAAATATAAACACAGCCATCCCCACCCGCCGCGCGGCGCGCTAGCCGGCGATCCTCGCGCCGCTGCGCTTCGGCCTTGGTGATGCGTTCGCCAACATATTCGATCACCCGTTCGCCCTGCGGCACAAAATCGCGCGCGAATAAACCATAGCCGTGCACGCCTGAGCGGCGCAGCTGAATCAGGGGAGCGGAATAAGTTTTGCGGGAACGTGGCACCGTCAAGCGAGCTCCAGCCCCACCGGACAATGATCACTGCCCATTACCTGTGGTTCAATCCAGGCGCGCTGCAGCTGTGACTTGAGCCCGGCTGAAGCCATGAGGTAATCGATGCGCCAGCCAATGTTGCGCTCGCGGGCCCCCGCCCGATACGTCCACCAACTATAATGCTCCGGCCCCGCCTCGAAATGCCGAAAGGTATCAATGTAACCGGCAGCCAAGTAATCCCGAAAGCCCGCCCGCTCTTGATCAGAGCATCCTGGGCTACCCACATTTTCTTTGGGCCGAGCGAGATCGATCGCCTCATGGGCTACATTGAGGTCCCCACAAAAAACGACCGACTTTTTCTTTTCTAATTTTTTCACATAAGCCAGCAAGGCGCGATCCCACGCCTGCCGAAAGTCGATCCGCGCCAACTCCGGCTGGGCATTGGGCACATAGACCCCCACCACATAACAATCAGCAAATTCCGCCGTCATCGCGCGGCCTTCGGCGTCATGCAGCGGTGAACCAATCCCCGTCGTCACCGCGAGCGGCTGCCGCCGCAGAAAGAAGGCCGTGCCGCTATACCCTTTTTTCTCCGCCGCATTCCAATGCACGGTATAGCCCGCCGGCCAAACTACGCCCTGCACGTCTCCCGGCAGGGCTTTTACTTCTTGGAGGCAAATGACATCAGCTTTCGCTGCCGCCATCCAATCGAGCAAACCTTTGCCGAGAGCAGCCCGTACGCCATTCACATTCCAGGAAAGTATTTTCATGAGCCCCCACTGCTTCGTGGTTTCTCGCTCGCGGTGCAACACGTTTTGCCTTTCGTGCGATAAAACTCCGGCGCAAGCTCCTCGCCATGCTCGGCTCACCCCACCCCCGGCTTAAATGATCAACCTTTCCTCCGGGCCGCGCCGCTGGCTTATTTTATATTTATCCTGATTTATGACGTCCCTGGCCGCATGACACACCGCCCGATTGCTTCTCCAGCTTACGGGGAATGAACTAAACCTACTTTTGCTATGTCCGTCTTTTCTCCCATTCCTTTGGGCCAGCGCATCCCGGGCAGCCCCCACTCGGTGGCCTGCAGTCTGCCCACTTTAGCCGATGTCATTGGCTACGAAGAAGGCCGGACCGAGACCACGCGGCATATCTCTTCCGGTTATCCCCGCTTTGTCGTGCATACGTACGCCAAGCAACTGTGTGAGCTACTCCAACAGCAGGCCGAATTTGCGGGCCGCTCCCTCTGGCTTGTGACTTCAGCTAAAATGGCGACGGCGCTGGCTGACCATTTGGGCCGGACTGGTGCCGCCCGCGCCGTGCCGTTCCTCGCCGCCGGGGTCAATGGGGTTGCCCATACTGACACCCCCGAACTCAACACGCGCGGCAAACAATTCCTGCAGCACTTAGGTGGTTTTCTCTCTACCCGAGCCGCGGAGGATCAACTCGTCGCCCAGGGTCTCCGTCCCGCCGCGGCCGCAGAAACTCTTTTTACCGGCGACGCTACGGCGGAAATCAAGCGCTGCCTCCACCGAGTTTACTCTGGGGTAAGCGACCCCGATCTCCTGCTCGCCCCGAGCGGCATGAACGCCCTACAAGCGGCCTTCCGGGCAATTAGTACTTTGCAGGCGACGCGCGGCCGCACGGCTTGGGTCCAGCTTGGCTGGCTTTATCTCGATACGATTGCTTTGCTCAAAAAATTCACCCCCGACCCCACGCGCGATTACTTGCGTCATGGCAATGTGGCCGACCTCAGCGGGCTCGAACGCTTGTTGGCGACCGATGGTGCACGCATCGCAGGAATAATTATTGAGGCACCCACGAATCCGCTCATCCAGACGCCAGACATCGCGGCCGTCGCCGCCTTAGCCCGCCGCCATGGAGTCCGGCTGATTTTAGATCCCGCCATCAGCTCGCCTTACAACGTTGATCTGCTCCCGGCCGCTGATCTCGTGGCGCAAAGTCTCACCAAATACACCGCGCATGAAGGCGACGTCATTGCGGGAGTGGTCGTCGTCAATCCCCAAGGGCCCGATGCGCCTGAGCTGCGGCGACTCGTTCGTGAATATCTTGAGCCGGTTCACCCGCGCGATCTGGCCCGCCTCGCCGCGCAAATTGGCGCCACCAAAGACGTCGTGCGAAAAATCAATACGAGCACGATGCAAGTCGCAGCCTTGCTTGAAAATCATCCCGCGGTGCAGCAAGTCTGGTGGGCACTGCAGCCCGGTTCCCGCGAAAATTATTTAAAAATTGCCCGTTCCCCAACGGCCGTGGGCAGCATAATCTCATTCACGCTCAAGGCGCCGATGAAAGATTTTTACGACCGCGTACGCCTGCCTAAGGGTCCGAGTTTCGGCATGCGCACGACTTTAATCTCACCCTTTATCTACCTCGCCCATTACGATCTGGTGACCTCCCCGGCAGGCCGCGCCGAGCTAGCGGCTCATGGCCTCTCGCCCGATTTGCTGCGCCTCTCCGTCGGCCTAGAACCCATCGAAGATATCTTAGCGGCGCTCCGCGAAGCTTTGATCTGAGATCCGCCGACGGCCGGCGGACGTTTGCAGTCCAGGCGCTTGGCTGAGTTTTATCTGTCTAGCGCGGCGCGGGGCTAAACTCACCGTTACCTGCGTCTAAGTAGCGCACGCCGTTAACTTCACTGATCTGGAGATACTGCGTCCAACGCCCACCGTTAATCTCCTGCTGAGCGCTGAGCCGCTTTAGCTCATAGGATGTCAGCGGCGGCGCCGGCTGAGTCAGGGCCTCGCTCAGCACGCGACCATCCATTTTCTGGGCAGCCTCCTTTAGACCCAGCAGCCAAAGAATCGTGGGAGCGACATCGAGATTGCCCGACGGCAATGTGCTGATAACGCCGGCCCGAATATCAGGCCCAACCGCAACTAAAGTATTGTGCATATCAAACGGGCTGAGGCTCGCGTGATTAGCTAATTTAGGACTGGTCGCGGCTAAGTCAGAAATTTGCAGCCCCGGCACGCCCGCGGCATTTTTACCATCCTGCCATTTAAAAGAAACCACCAGATCCGGCGCTTCTGGCGCATCAATGTTGGCCGCGGCCAGCGGGAAAGCTCCAGCCAGCGGGGAACGCGAGAAAATGACGCCGGTCCACGATTGCTGCTGCAGAAAAGTAACGACGCGTTCGATCGTAGCCGCATCGTGCCCCCCCACATAAATAAGCGAACTACCGCCATTCCCCACCACCAGCACCTCGCTTTGTTTTAGCCCCCCCAGCGCCACCCGCTGGGCCGAGAAGCCGGCGACCGAAAGCTCGACCGCGAGATCAACTTTTTCCACAATGGTGGAAAAGCCATGATCGGATACGATAAAAATATTTGTCGTGGCGAGCTCACCGCGCCGCGTCAATTCCGCTACCAGCAACCCGAGCTTCTCATCACTTTTTTTAAGGGCCGCCAGCGATTGTGCCGAACCCAAGCCCGACGCGTGCTGTGAGCTATCGGGCTCCGCCAACCACAGCAATGAGTAGGGTGGCACGCCGTCGCGCCAGAGAGTCCCGAGGAGCGCCTGCGTGGTCCAATCATCCCGCGCGGTCTTATCGTCGCGCTCCGTCGCACTGGGCAAAGCACCTTGCGTGGCCTTGAGCGCGGTGGTCACAGCCTCAGGGCGCGCCTCGCCTTGAGACACCAGCGCAGAAACTCCTGGGGTAGCCGACGGGAGAGCGCGGTCGTGTAGTAAGGCCACCGGCTTGGAACCCGCGATGGCCGTCGCTAAACCCTGCGCGTGGATAATTTCTGCGACCGTGGGCCGCGCGAGATAATGGCCCCCGCTGAGTTCATCGCCGCGGCGGACCATGTCCGGGGCTTGGGTGGCAATCGCATTTTGGGGATCGAGCCGTGGGCGAAATTCATTATTCGCGATGATGCCGCTATGAGCAGGATAAGACCCCGTCGCCAGCGCCGTGCCATTGACCTCGGTTGAGCTCAGGTAAACCGGGTGATGATGGGCAAAAAATACGCCGGCGGCTGCGAGCTTCGCCAGTTGCGGGGTGGTCTCAGGCGAAACAAAATCCGGCCGTAAGCCATCGATGACCACCACGACGACGGGGTGCGGCCGCGGCGGTGCGGCCGCTTGAAGCGATCGCGCCAAAAGCGCCGCCAGCGTTAATTGAAAAAGAATTTGGAGCTGTCTACGTTGGGTGTTCATGCACCGATAAAATCCCGAACATTCCGCCAGCCTGACAAGCGGACTGAGGGAATTTTTATGACGAACCGGTGATAATTGGGTGACGGGCGTGCAAACCACCGGCCAACAGGTCTAGCGCGCGCCCGCGGGAGCTTCATCCCTGCCTCGCTGACGAATCAATGACGGCACGGCTCCGGAGGCGGATAAACCCACGTTACCCCACGCTCGCTGGGTGGCGCCGCTGATCTAGCCAGTGCGCAAAGCGGTCGAGGTAAATATAAATTACTGGCGTGATGTAGAGGGTGAGCCTTGGGGAGACGATCAACCCGCCGCCGACAACGAGCCCGAGCGAGCGGCGCGCATCAGCGCCCGCGCCGAGTCGTAATTTATTTTCAAAACAGCCCCGCCCTAAGCTTGCAGCCAAGCCATAATCCAAGCAGATAAATCTGATCATCGATCGCCTCCTCTTCATGAAAAACACTCCTCTCCTTTCCGCGGCTGTCTTGGTGTTAATCTTGAGCCTAAATGCCCGCGCCGAAGTGGGCCTGGCGCCCAGCCCGGCCCCCGCGGTGACCCCCGCGCTTATCGCGCCCGCCACGGAGAATCCCCCCGACTTAGCGCCGCGCCTCAGCGAAGCCGAAAGTAAATTGGAGATCGCTCTGAGCAGTTATGGTCTGTTGCAGAAAGAATTTGATGCGCTCACTGAAAGTTCGAACAAAGTGGCCGAGGCTAGCCTCAGCGAAAAAAACACCTTAACGGCCCAAGTCGCCGCTGCGGAAAGTCGGATCGCGGCGGCCCAAGCGGAAGCCACGCGGGCTAATGAAGCCCTCGCCACTCTCCAGCGGGCCTCAGCGCAATACGCCAGTGATCTCGCCACGGCCCGCGCTTTGATCAGACAGCTACAAGGCACCAATACCATTATTGTCACTGAAAACTACCAACTGAAAACTCGCCTGGCGGGTATCGCGACCTCCGCGGTCACGCCCACCCCGCCCGCCGTGAGCCCCAGTGAAAAATCTCACTTGGTGGTGGCCGGCGATTCACTCGCCCGCATCAGCCAACGCTACTATGGGACCGCTAATCGTTGGCAGGATATTTATTTGGCCAACCCGGATAAAATCGGCCTGGACGGCGTGCTGCGCCTCGGCACGCAATTGCGCATCCCCTAAGCGACCGCTCACCCGGGCGGGATCACCCGTTTTTCAACCGCGAGGTCGCGATAATATTTGCGCGAAGCCTAAGCAGGCCGCGGCAAATATTGCTTCGCCTCGCATCAGCAAATTTGTTCCGGTGGCGCTATGCCTCAATCTATCGCCTTCATCGGCACCGGCGTCATGGGTCGCAGCATGGCAGGGCATCTCCTCGCCGCGGGCCACCAACTGCATATTTTTAATCGCACCAAAGCCAATGCGCAGGCCTTGCTGGAGCGCGGCGCTCAGTGGCACGAGTCGGCGGGGGCGGCGGCGGCCCAGGCGAATTTTGTGTTCACCATCGTCGGCTTTCCCGCGGATGTAGAGCAGACCTATTTCGGTCCGACGGGCATCTTGGCTGAGGCTAAGCCCAGCACGGTGCTCGTTGATATGACCACCTCGAGTCCGTTGCTGGCCCAACGCATCGCTACCGCGGCTACGGCGCGAGGTTTAGCCGCGCTGGATGCGCCGGTGTCCGGGGGTGATATTGGGGCGAAAGAAGCGCGCCTCGTGA
>SXZN01000187.1 GCA_005787865.1 Opitutaceae bacterium
TCCCTTCAGTTAATCCAGCGCGCCCGACGCAAGTCGTCGGCTACTGGGCCAAAGGCACGGTGCAGGACGCCGATGACGCCGTCGCGGCTTCCGTCGCCTATTTTCCTCAATGGCGCGCTACGCCGGTCGAAGATCGGGCCGCCATTTTGCACCGCGCGGCCGATCTCATGGAAGCTCGCCGCTTCGAAATTAACGCGCTCCTCATTCTCGAAGCGGGCAAGCCGTGGGTCGAGGCCGACGGTGATCTTTCGGAGGCCATCGATTTCCTCCGCTTCTACGCGCTTGAGATGGTTAAACTCGCTCAGCCTGTCGTCACCCAAGCCGTGCCCGGCGAACGCTGCGTGCAAACTTGGACCCCGCGCGGCGTCGGCGTCGCAGTCGCTCCGTGGAATTTTCCGCTCGCGATTCTGACCGGGCTAACGGTTGCGCCGCTCGTGGCCGGAAATTGCGTCATCATCAAACCGGCCCGTCAGACCTCCATTATTGGCGCCCTGCTGATGGAAGTCATGATGGAAGCCGGCGTGCCCGCTGGCGCGCTGCACTTTCTCCCCTGCTCCGGAGCCGACGCCGGCGCGCATCTGGTCGCGCACCCGCAGATCGATTTTATTGCGTTCACCGGTTCGCGCTCCGTCGGCTGCGACATCTATGCGACCGCCGGCAAAGTTCTCCCCGGCCAGCTGAATCTCAAAAAGGTAGTCTGCGAAATGGGCGGTAAGAACGCCCTGATCATCGACAATGATGCCGACCTCGATGAGGCCATTCCTGCCGCGCTTTACAGCGCGTTTGGCTACGCCGGCCAGAAATGCTCCGCCCTTTCTCGCCTCATCGTGCTGGAGGGCGTCTACGACAAATTTGTCGAACGCTTTCTCTCGGCCTGCCCGAGCTGCCCAATCGGCGACCCCGCCCTGCCCGGGACCATCGTCAATCCCGTCATCGATGAGGCCGCGCTAAAATCTATCCTCGGTTACATCGAGACCGGCAAGCAAGAGTGCCAGCTCGCGTGGCAGGCCAAGCTCTCGCCCGAGGTGCTCGCCAGCGGCGGCTATTTTGTGCCCCCGACTGTGTTCACCGGTTGCAAGGTCGAACACACCATCGTGCGAGAGGAAATCTTCGGCCCGGTCCTCGCCATCATGAAGGCGAAGGATTTGGACGAGGCCTTCGCCATGGTTAACGACAGCGACTACGCGCTGACGGCGGGGATTTTCTCGCGTAGCCCGCGCTCGCTCGAACGCGCCCAGCAAGAAATTTTTACGGGAAATCTTTATCTTAACCGCGGCTGCACCGGCGCCATCGTTGAACGCCATCCCTTCGGCGGCTTTAAGATGTCGGGCGGCGGCACCAAGGCCGGCGGCAAAGCCTATCTCGAAAACTTTCTCTTCCCCCGACTCATTGCCGAGAATGTCATGCGCCGGGGATTCACGCCTCAGGCAAAATGAGCCCGACTTACTAACCAAAGCCTAGTTAATTAAAGCGGCGGGCTCGGCTTAAGCAGAATGGCCCCCGCCTTGGTTCGATCAAAGGCCCCCTCCCACATGGCGATGACCACCATCGCCACCGCGTTACCGCAAAGATTAGTGAGCGCGCGGGCCTCAGACATAAAACGATCGACGCCGATCAAGAGCGCGAGGCCAGCAATCGGGATGTGACTCACCGCGCCCAAAGTCGCCGCGAGCGTGATAAATCCACTGCCCGTGACGCCGGCGGCTCCTTTGGAAGTTAGCAGCAGCACGCCGAGAATCGTGAGCTGCTGCGTCAGCGTGAGGGGAGTATTCGTCGCTTGCGCCACAAAGATCGCGGCCATCGTCAAATAGATGGAAGTTCCATCGAGATTAAAGGAATAGCCCGCCGGCAAGACGATCCCGACCACCGAGCGCGCGCAGCCGACAGCTTCCATGCGCTGAATCATGCGCGGCAAAACGGTCTCCGACGAGGAGGTGCCCAACACAATCAATAATTCCTCTTTGATGTAAGCGAGCAGTCGAATAACGCTGAAGCCATGCCAGCGCGCGATGGCCCCGAGGACGATAAACACAAAAAACGCGCAGGTAATATAGACGCAGAGCATTAATTGCCCCAAGGAAATCAGCGAACCGAGACCGTACTTGCCGATTGTGAAAGCCATCGCCCCAAACGCCGCCACTGGGGCGATTTTAGTAACCATACTGACGATCCCAAAAAAAGCTCGGGCTACATCGTGCAACAAATTGACTACTGGGCGGGCGTGATCACCCAAACCCGCGAGGGCGAAGCCAAAGAGCAGTGAGATCAGCAACACTTGGAGAATTTCTCCCTGCGCAAAGGCACCGACGAAGGTATCAGGAATCACATGGAGGAGAAAATCGACCGTGGAACTATGCTGCGCGGCGGTGGTGTACTGCGCGACGGCTTTCGTATCGAGTGTGGTGACGTCCGCATTAATGCCCACCCCCGGCTGGATCCAATTCACGACCAGCAAGCCGATGACGAGCGCGAGGGTGGAGACGACTTCAAAATAAAACAGCGCCTTCAATCCAACTCGGCCAATTTTCTTGAGATCGCCCATGCCTGCGATCCCCGAGACGACGGTCGTAAAAATAATCGGGGCGATCAGCATTTTGATCAGCTTGATGAAAGCATCGCCCAGCGGCTTCATGGCCGCGCCCCAGGCCGGCTCCGTATAACCGAGGATTACGCCCAGCACGATGGCGATGAGCACTTGGACATAAAGGTGGCGGAGTATTTTCATAAACGCGCTGAAGCCGAGACGACTAACATAACTTTAATGTCCGGCCCCAGCGGAATGCTCCTGAATATATTCCTGCTTAAGACCGAGTTTCTCCGGCGCGTGGAGGACGAGCATTTTCATGCGAATGTCAGAGGGAATCGTCGCCGCA
>SXZN01000188.1 GCA_005787865.1 Opitutaceae bacterium
AAAGCGCCGCGCCGGAGCAACCAAGCTTGGGTCACCGCCAAACCAAAATCAACCAGCGTGACACTTGCCCAAGCCGGCACCAACCAACCACGTAAAATAGCCCACGCCGCAAACGTGCCCGCCGCTAAGCGGAAGATTATAGTTATTTCTAAAGTCGCGCGGAGCAGCGTTCCTTTTCCGGTCAGTCGCCAACTGCGCCAAGCCCATAAATAACTCGTGCCAACGGCAAAAACAAAGGCCCCCACAAAACGTAAATAAACCAAATCCCCGTAAACTTCCTTCACCCCCATCTGGTGCAACATCAGCGCGGGGGCACCCATGAAACCCAACCCCGTACAAAAATCGAGCGCCCCAGCCGTGAAGGATAAGCCGACAGCTAATTGATTAATGGTTTTCGTCTGCATCGCTGGTTAATCTTCCTGCGCAGAAGCCAACTGATTCAATTATTTTTCCCTAACCACACTGACTAGCCCTGTGAGCTTGAAACGTACCTTCACTTCCGGATCAACTTTGGCGACATAGGCCAGTCGGATAATTTTCAGATTCCACGATCGATGATCGATCACGGTCTCCCCAGTCAGCGTATAAGTATCATCAAGCTTGGTTAAATTAACGGGAAATTCAATGCGCTCGGTTACCCC
This sequence comes from Opitutaceae bacterium, assembly GCA_005787865.1. Lineage (GTDB taxonomy): Bacteria > Verrucomicrobiota > Verrucomicrobiia > Opitutales > Opitutaceae > Lacunisphaera. The sequence continues at coordinate 642 of SXZN01000188.1, forward strand.
ATGGAGCGTAAGCCGGCCGGATACCTGCCCTTGGCCGTCGGGCATGAGAGCGATATTGCCCACTTCAAAACGACCCTCCAATAAGCTTCCGCCCAGCCATTTTAACATCGCAGTATCGCGATCGATCTTGCCGGTTTTGAGATCGGTAAAGTTAAAACTAAAAATTGCTCCCTTAATCTTTCCATTGGCGTCCAACTTGATCTTCGCGTCGTAGTGATCGAGGTGGCCGGTGAATGAACCCGCCGTGGCCTTGACATCAATATCGATAAAGGAGCGCGTGGGATCTATTTTCAGGGTCCGCTCCGCGGCGCCGCTCGCCAATGGCAACAATAAGGCAACCAGCCAGGGAGTAAATATTTTCATAACTTAAGAAATAGGGAGGCTCTCCGCAGACCGCAATCTTGCCGTTTTGGGCCGCCTCATCCCCGGCCGCCACGTAAAACGATCAAGCTCTCGAGATCATTTTTCTCAAATTCCTTCCAGTAACGGTCTTCAATTTTTTTTAAGCGTTCATCCGTAGAAAGGGGCGGCTCAACTCCGGGCGTCTCCATCGTCCGCTTGGCTTGATCCCCGGCTAAATCACGATCAGCTAAGCGCGCGACAATTTCGTGCCAAAAAGTGTCATTTTGAAATTCACTCTGGATTTCTCGAATCCGTTCATCTTCCGCGAGTTTAGGGGCGGGCTGTAAGGTGCCATCGGCATTTTTCTCTACCAAGTCGGCGCAACCAAGCGTCGCCGCTAAGGCGAGGAGTTTTTGATCAAAATTAAAATACCGCTTCGCCGCCGCGGTGTCTTCTCCTTGATAACCTGTCACTGCCCACATCCCGAGATGGACGAGCTCAAGGAGTTGCCGATATTCTTTAGGCGTAAAAGAGGCTTTCATCACCCGCCACGGTTACCCGCCGGCTTCGCCTCGCAAGCGTGAAGTTAGCCGTGTAACGCGGCATTGACCACCCTCCCTTAGCGTGGCAACGGTTGCCTCTCTCATGTCTAGCTCTGTCGAACCCACTAACCTCATGGAAGCCATCGTCTCGCTCGCGAAACGCCGGGGCTTTATTTATTCGTCCTCCGAAATTTACGGCGGCTTTAACGGTTTTTTCGACTACGGTCCCCTCGGCGCGGAACTTAAGAAAAATATCCGCGACTGCTGGTGGAATGATATGGTGCGGCGGCGGGAAGATATTGTGGGCCTTGAGTCGTCTATTATTATGCACCCCAAGGTATGGGAAGCCTCTGGCCACGTCGCGGGCTTCACCGATCCGCTTGTTGATTGTAAGGTTTCCAAGATGCGCTACCGGGCGGATCAACTTTTTTTCTCTCCTGTAATCGTTGATAGAAAAACCGTCGGTTATGTCTCAGCCCTCGAAAGCGAAAAGACCGCCGAGGAACTGCAGGCGGCCGCCGAATCCTATAAACGCAAAAAGGCCCTCCAAGGCACCCTCGCGCCGGTCACCCCCAAGGATTTTACCGAAGCCCAGGAAGCCGAAATTGCTTTAATTCCCTCTCCCGCCACGGGCGAGCCCGGGAGCCTAACCGCTCCGCGCGCGTTTAACATGATGTTCCAAACGAATGTTGGCGCGATGAGCGATGCCTCATCGGTCGCTTACCTGCGGCCCGAGACAGCTCAAGGTATGTTTGTCGATTTTAAGAACGTTGTGGATACGACGCGCGTAAAACTACCTTTCGGTATCGCCCAAATCGGTAAGTCATTCCGCAATGAGATCACCCCGCGTAATTTCATCTTCCGCTCGCGGGAGTTTGAGCAGATGGAAATGGAGTATTTTATTCACGAGGATGCGGACTGGGCTAAATGTCACGAAGAGTGGATTGTCTGGTGTGAAACCTGGCTAAAAAGTGTTGGCCTGCCCGATACCCACCTTACCCGCTACACTCACCCGAAGGAGAAGCTAGCATTCTATTCTCGGGGCACGGTGGATATCATGTTTAAATATCCCTTCGGGGTGCAGGAGCTTTGGGGGATCGCCGCCCGCGGCAATTACGACCTGACCCAACACGCCACGGCTTCCGGTAAGCCCCAGGAGATTTTTGACGAAACGACGAAGAAAAAATTTGTGCCGCATGTCATTGAACCAGCGGTGGGCGTAGATCGTATCCTCCTTGCCGTGCTTTGCGCCGCCTACGCCGTCGAAGACGTGCCGGATGAAAAGGGTAACGTTGAACAACGGACTGTGCTGCGCCTCTCGCCCCGACTGGCTCCCTTTAAGGTGGCCGTCCTGCCGCTCATTAAAAATAAAGAGCTTCTCGTGGGCCGTGCGCGCGACTTGTACACCAAGTTGAAGCGCAAATATGCGGTTTTCTATGACGATGGGGGTGCCATTGGTAAACGCTACCGGCGCCAAGACGAAGCGGGCACCCCTTGGTGTGTAACCATTGATTTTGAGACGATCGAAAAACCGGGCGACACCTTTACCTTACGTGAGCGTGATTCGATGCAGCAAAAGCGCATTACGGAGGCTGAATTATTTGCGCTGCTGGACGAACACGTCTATTGAGCCCGTCGGTTGAGGTTTTTTTTCGGTGGGTGCTGCGGTCATGATGCCCCTGCGGAACTTTCTGTAATAAACGCAGGTCAAGCTGGCGCTTTGTCACTTTCTTGTCTTGGTTCTCACCCTTGTCCTCCTCCAGTCATCCTCTTCACACCACCGATAGTGCCCTCGCCCGCCACGCGGACGAATTAGCGGCTTGGCTAGGAACCTTTGCTTCCGCCCAACGGCAACGCGGTAAAACTTATCAACGAGAAGGCCGGGTTCGCGCGCTGCGTATTATTAACACCCGCGCGCTGGCTAAAGTTCAAGGCACTGAGCTCTATTCGATTCGTTTTGATCACGACGCCGCCCATGGTTGGGCTTCGGTTTGCACCTGTACGGTCGAGGTTAATTGTAAGCACGTTTATGCTGCAGGCTTAGCCCTCCTTGATCGCTTACGGGAAGCTCCCGCTGAAGAAGCTTTATCCGCAGCTGCCCCCGCGGTCAGCGAATCACTCACGGCCCACGTCGCTAAAGCTCTTGGGCGCACCCTGAAGCGGACGGAACAGGCTTGGCTGCGCCGGCTCGCAGAAACCCACGCGCTGCTATTACAAGGCGGCCAGCTTGATCCGTATTCGCTGAGTTGGTTACTACCCCCTTCGCACCGGCATTTCGCTTATGGGTATAATGAGCAACCCTGGTGTGAAGGTTGGTGGGAACGCGACCAGCCACCGGCCACCCCCTTAGAGTTGTGGTCGTTTCTTGCCGTGGCCTTGCAGCGCCGCCAACTGCCCTTGCCAGAATTTATTCTCCCGCTAGCTGACCAAGTGGCCACCGAAGCGCGGATTGCGGAGCGTGAAAATACCCAGAATCGGCAGGAATGGACGCGCCGTTTTGAACAACTGCAAGCGGCCTTACCCGCCGCCGTCGCGGCGGATGAATTACCGCGCCCGCCCCAACATGAATTACGTTTGCGCTTAAACGATCGCGCTTGGCGTTGGGAAACCCGCATCACCGCGCTGACCGTGTGGGAAGAACTACATCCCGAGACCCTCCGCCAGTGGTTAAGCGATTCTCGGCAACTTCCGTTGTTTTTTGCGGAACCAGCGCTGCGGCTCGCCTTAGCTTTTCGGGATGCGGTCTTTCAACACGGCTCCGTTCAACCCACCCCTAAAGCCCGCGAATTTCGCGCCGCGCTCCACGCCGCCCTGACGGATCCCTTAGCCCGCAGTTGCCTCGTGGGCGCCGACCGCGCCGCGCTCACGCTCTCCCCGACTGCTTTTGTTTGGACCCTGCGCGCGCGCGCGGGTGAGGCCAATGAGCTCGAAGCTATCTTAACCTGCGCTGATGGCTCACCTACGCCCAGCCCTTTAATTCTCTTAGAGGGATTACCAACCCCGCTCTATTTGCACGACTCGAAGGTGTATCGCGGACCACTGCCGCTCGCGGAGAAAAAAGGCGTTACTGATCCAGATGCGGCCGCCGATCCCACCCTGCCCGTGGCTTTACCGCGCACGTTACTCACCTTGCCCGCCGCTATGAGTTTTTTCCTGCGCTCTGGGACGCGGATTCCAGCAGAATTTCAGCGGCCCGTGCGCGAAGAACCGTTGCGCCCCCACCTCCGCTTATCTTTGGAATTTCGCCCGGGAGCCGTGGGCAAGTACGACGAGGCTGAATCACAAGAGTTACTCAACGTTGATTTCACCACCCTCACGCCCGATGGCACTCACCGCGAGCGTTACACCCTGACTGGTTGGCGAGAAATTACCGCCTTGCCGACCCCACCACCAGGGGAAGGAGAATCTCTCGTGAGCTATGACCACGCCCCGGCTCAAGCCGCGGTCGCGCCTTTCTTGCACTTTAGTTTACAGTGGTCTGCTGAACACCCTCAGCAACCTTGCTGGCAGCGCCCCGTTACCGCGACGTTTGCCGATGATCTTTCTGATTGGATCGCCACGCTGCCCGCTAACACGGTGTTAGAAGCCACCGACGAACTCGCTGGACTGGTCCGCGCGGCTGATGCCGCTATTTTTGCCCTCGAGGTTGAACCTGATAGCCATGCGCGCGACTGGTTCGATGTCCGTTTGGTTGTGCGCGCGGCTGATACCACCCTCACAAAAGCTGAAGTGGCTTTACTCCTCGCAGCCCGCGGAGGCTTTGTGCGCCTGGAGGGTAAAGGTTGGCGCCGCCTCGCCATTGGAACCGATGAAGCCCAGCAAGCCCGTCTCCTCGCGCTGGGTCTCGCAGAAAACCCGACGGCCGGTGAACAACATCGTTATCACGCCCTGCAGTTAGCTGGTGATGAAAGCTTGCGCCAAGTCTTTGATGCCCGGGCGTGGGAGCAATTACGGCAGCGGGCGATTGAGTTACGCGCCGTGCCGCCGCCCGCGGTGCCGGCAGCCATCACCGCCACCCTTCGCCCTTATCAACGAGAAGGTTTTGAGTTTCTCGCCTGGCTTTCAGTCCATGGCTTGGGTGGAGTGCTCGCTGATGATATGGGTCTAGGTAAAACGGTCCAGGCCCTCACCTGGCTCGTTTGGCTCGCCGAGCGTAATCCAGAAAAACCCTTTCGGGCGCTCGTCGTGTGTCCAAAATCGGTCACGACTAATTGGCCCCTCGAAGCCGCGCGCTTTGCGCCTACCTTACACCCCACGGTATTCGACCCTGCGATCCCACAGATTCTAACCAATAAGCAAGGAAGTCAGCTCATCATCGCAAATTACGCTCAATTACGGCTCAACGCAGATACTTTTTCCGCCGGCCATTGGGATGCGGTTATTCTCGATGAGGGCCAAAATATTAAGAACCCCGGGAGTGCGACCGCGCAAGCCGCCCGCGCCCTG
>SXZN01000189.1 GCA_005787865.1 Opitutaceae bacterium
AGCCTTAGCAGATTCGGCGAGGTGATTAAAGCGGTTCGCATCGGTGTCCTTGCCGAATTTAGCATCACCTTGCCGGCGTTTCGTCCAGACTACCTTAACCCAATCTTGAAGTTCACTCAGGGCCTCTTGTTTGCGTAACAAATAACACAATTCATAATCGAATTTACCGGTGGTGACCATGTCGCGATATAATTTTTCGAGATTCTCGGCTGTGTCGGGCAGCTGTAATCCCATTGAATAATAATCGAGTTCAGCTTCGGTGGGTACCGCGATGTAATCCGCGGGAATAGCTTCGGAGGTTCTCTGCTTGGATTTACCCAACGGACCCGCCCACGAGATCCGGACAGGCTCGATCCGATTAACATTTTCTACGCGCTCGTCAAAACGCGGTCTATCCGCAGATCAAACGAGTTTTTTTAGTTTGATCGGGGCATGGCGGATGCTGATCGACCCACTGGGAATATCCGCCCATGCGCTAGCCGGCGTGCGGCGATCGGTCGGCTTGGTAGTAATCCTGCAGCGGGTACTGTCTGGTGTAGCAGGCGAAGATCAATGCGGCCAAAAATGCGAAGCCAGCAAAGAAAAACATCAGGAAGGCGTTCTCACTCAATCCGGTATTCGCGATCTGCGCCACGGCGGTTTGGCTGCGCACCACGGCATTGGTTAGAAGTACCCAGACATTGCCAAATGTCACCGACAGCATCCAGCAACTCATAATGACTCCCTTCATGGCTGGCGGTGACTGGCTGTAGGCAAATTCTAGACCGGTGGCAGATACGAGCACCTCGCCGAAGGTGAGCAACGCATAGGGGACAATCTGCCAAGCGAGTGACACTGAGTCGCCGCCATCGAGCGACAGCTGAATCATGCCAGCCACGACCCAGGCCAGACCCGAAAATCCAATGCCGCAACCCATTCGACGCAGCGCCGTGACCTTGAGGCCAAGTTTCGTCAGCAGCGGATACAGTACGATATTATTGAAGGGGATCAGCGCCATCACCATCAGCGGATTGAGTGCCTGCATCTGGCCGGCTTCCTTAACCAGCCAACTCGGCCACCATCCCAGATAGTGCGGTACCGTCATGCTTTTTCCCTGAAGCACCCAAGTGGATGCCTTTTGATCAAAGAGCGACCAGAATGGGCTGACGATCGCGAAGATGATCAAGATACGCAGCACGGCGCGCACGCCGTCGACCGCCGCTGCCGGATGTGCGGCGCGCGCCCGATCCAACTGCAGGGCGGTGCCGACACCGCCGAACAGCAGCACGGCGCCTAGCGCGAGACAAAATGAAATGATAAAGCCACCGCCCCGAGGCCACCAGGCCGGCGCCACCGCCCAACCGAGCAACAGTGCAACCGCAATGATCAGACCCGCGATTGCCACCACACTGCCAACCCCATGACCATCGTTGCCGCCGCGCAGCGCGGTCTTGACCACATTCAAGAATGAATGCGGATCAGCCGGAGCTGGAGGCGTATTCACGTACTTGGCGCGGCCCATCCAGAAAATGACGGTGGCGATAAACATCAGGATGCCGGGAATGCCGAATGCAATCGCCGGGCCGTATTCGCGCAGGAAAATGGGGGTCAAGAGCGAGGCGAAGAACGAGCCGAAGTTGATGGTCCAGTAAAAGGCGTCGTAGACTATCTTCGCTAGATGTTTGTTAGCCTGCGTGAATTGGTCGCCGACGAATGACGACACCAAGGGCTTAATGCCGCCGGAGCCTAGCGCGATGAGCAGGAGTCCCGTATAGAATCCAATTCGATTGCCCTCAAACGACGCAAGACAGGCATGGCCGACGCAATACAACAACGAGAGCCAGAGAATCGTGTGGTATTTGCCAAAGAAGCGATCGGACAGCCAACCGCCAAGAAGCGGAAAGAAATACACGCCGATGACAAAGCTATGGAAAACTTCTTTGGCCATGCCCTCACGTTCGGCGGCGGGCAAATAGGCCAGGATCACGCTGCTGATCAGAAATTGCACCAGAACGTTGCGCATCCCGTAGAAGCTGAAGCGTTCGCAGGCTTCGTTGCCGATGATGTAGGGGATCTGCGGGGGCAGCTTGGTCAAATCTCCGGAATACTTAGTTTGAGTGATTTCGGTCATGACTGATGGGGCGTTGTCGATCTGTTGCGCGCGGTGTCTGGCGGCGAGGCGGAATTTTTTGCGGAAATTAGCGTTGGTAAAAAAAATGTTAATCCGAGGGAACAGCGGCGTGCAGCGCGACGACCCTGAAACCGGTGACGCCTAGTGTCAGGAGAGGGGCTTTGCTCATTTGGTGCGGGCGAGGCAAGACCTGGGCAAAGTTGTCAAGGGATCGCATCCAGCGGGGGTGGGGCGCTATTTCGCCAAGCGGTAGGGCACCTTTTCGAATTTCGTACCTTTGACCTCGAGGGTGATCGTGCCCGAGAATTCTCCGGCGGTTTTCAGCCAGTCGGCCTGCACTTCAAATTGCGAGGTATCGCCAACTTTTTCGCCGGTGGCAGGATAGGCAACGGCTTGCAAGGCAAGCCGGGTGGACTGCTGCCCGTGCACAGCCACGAGCTCGATGGTTGGTGCGGCGATGCGGATAAAATCTTCCGCATGGGCATCGAGCACCCAAGCGGTGAGTTTTCCGGCAGCATTGTCGCGTAGTAATTCCACATTGTAGGCATGATGGCCGAGCTTGATAAGCGTGCCGCCATGGGGGGCCGCGTGGTTGTGGTCGGCGTGGTTGGATATTTTACCGTGGTCGCGGGGCTCAGAACAGCCGGCCGCGAAAAGCAGCGAGGTTAAAGCGGCGAGGAGGCTGATCGAATAGGGTATTTTCAAAGGAGGGCGGGTCTGGCCTAGCTTAGTTGGAAGAGTTTATATTCAGCTAAGATAGAATTGATGAACTAAATGGGCCGGTAACTGCAAGATTTCGTCATTTGCATATCAAGCTCTAAACGGATTTCTACCTTTACCGCGGTAACGTCTTACCTTCAATTATCTATTATGGCTCGTCAAGATAACCGGCTCGAATCCCTCCTCGAAAAATCCATTTTTGCCAGTCGCTGGCTGCAGGCTCCCCTCTACATCGGCCTGATCGTCGCCCAGGGCATCTACGTCTATCAGTTCTTCATCGAACTCTGGCATCTTTTGCACAGCGCCTTCGCTGGCCACGTTCCGGCCGGTTCAAGCGTTCCGGATCTGAGCACCTTTATCATGCTCAACGTACTCGGGCTCATCGATGTCGTGATGATCGCTAATCTTCTGATCATGGTGATTATCGGCGGGTACGAGACCTTTGTCTCTCGGCTGCATCTCGACGATCACGCCGACCAGCCTGAGTGGCTCAGCCACGTCAACGCGGGTATGCTCAAGGTGAAGCTGGCCACTGCGCTCATCAGTATTTCTTCCATCCACTTATTAAAGACGTTTATTACAGTGCAATCGAATCCCGCGCTGAACAACCACGGCGTGATGTGGCAGGTTATTATTCACGTGGTTTTTGTATTTTCTGCCATCGCGCTCGCGTGGACTGACAAGCTCATGATGGCTGGAGTCAAAGCTCAGCACGATATCGGCACCTCGCCCTGAGGTGGGCGCC
>SXZN01000190.1 GCA_005787865.1 Opitutaceae bacterium
CATGGTCAATCACCGCGCGGCAGCAGGCCGTCATGATGCCCTGCCCTTGGCTACTGGGGACAATCCAGTAAGCGGGAAAGCCAATGCGATTCGCCCAATCGATCCGGTTGTGGCCGATCACCCCGACGAGTGTGCCCATTGACCAAATGCCACAAGTGAAAGCGCGCGATTCTTTAAAATCCCGCAGCGTGTCCTTAATATACTTCTGCGAATCCTCTAGCCGGTTGGTGGCGTCAACCCAGGGCAGCCACTCGCGCAACGCGCTACGGTTGGTGTCAACCAAAGTAAACAGTGCTGCCGCCTCGGTCAGTTGTAGTTGCCGTAATTCTAGCCCGGGATTGATCAGGTGGCGTTGCACAACAAAAAGCTATAAGATCGAACCAGCGAGATTACTGAGCATAAATAAGCTTAGCAAACTTCCTTAAACTGAGGGTGGGCCTCAATGCGCTGCTCAAAAACCGCCCGCTCACTTTCAGTGAGGTTAGCGGGAGATTTTGAGATGCTGCGCCGCCAGCGTCCTAGCCATTCTGCCCCGAGCAGCTGAGGCTGGCTCGGGTGATCGAGCGCGCCAGCGAGCTGCGTGAAGGCGAGCGTGGTATCCGCTTTGGGGCCTGTGCCAACGCCAGGTGCGACAAAAAACCCGGCTGCGAGGAGAGCGACGCGAACGGCCGTAGCGGATGTGTACGTATAAAGAGCCGCCGATTTTAACCCGCAATGCAGACGGAGGCGGCCAAATACTTCGGTGGTCCAAAGCGCCGTATCGGTTTTAGCGGAAAAGGGATCGTAGTAAATATCATCAGGAGCTTTTGATGATTCGAGAAAAGTTAAAAAATCACCTGAGCATAGTTCCCATTCCAGCATACCAGAGGAATGTGACCAGCGACCCTCTTCTAAAATTGCTTGCGGGGCGCCGTGGCGCAGATGGGGAAAATGGCTGGCGAATTTTGCCGCGAGTTTCAGGGGATCGAGATCAATTTCAAAACTGATTATCCGCATGGGTCGGAGGGCCGCGGCGCCATGCTCCGCCAATACTTTTTCAAAACACCCTAACGCCGCCATCGCATTAGATGCCGCCCCAAGCCCGACGTCCCAGATGATGAGTTCAGCTTCGGCGCCTGGTTGTTGCAACAGGCGCGCGGCTAAGCCCGATTGCTCCACGTAAAGTTTTTGGGCTTCATCACTTGGCCGGTTCACGGAGTGCATCACTTCACCCGAGCTAATTTGCCGGATGCTCGAGTAGCCGGCTGGACCAGTTACAATGTCATAGTCGCCCAGATGTTTAGCCCGGGCTAATCCGCGCTTTTTTATTGGGTGAATGACATTTTCTTCGTCACTGCGGCCGAGTTGTAGCCGGTTGTTTTCGTAAAAAGCGGAAAATTCGTCGCGCAGAATAGCGGTGCGCATCTCGCGCATCAGCCGATGATAAAAAGCGAAATTATGAATTCCGAGTAAATGCCAGCCGAGCATCTCGTCAGCTTTGACCAGATGGTGTAAGTAAGCGCGGGAGTAATTTTGACAGGTGGTGCAAGCGCAGCCGGCTTCGAGCGGCGCCTCCGCCAGTTTATGGGTGAGGCGGCGGAGTTGAACCTTGCCGCGGGCGGTGAACGCTACGCCGCGCTGGGCGAGTTGACCCGGAATGATACAATCAAACATGTCTACTCCACGGTGCACCGCTTCAAGAATATCTATCGGCGTACCGACGCCCATTAAGTAGCGCGGGAGATTTTTAGGTAATTCATTGGTGACGGCTTCGGTAAATTCATACCGCTCTGCATGGGTTTCGCCTACGGCTAGGCCGCCGATGGCGAGCCCGTCAAAGGGCAGTTCGCGCAGGAAGGCAGCGCTCTTCTTGCGGAGATCGTGGTGACACGCGCCTTGGACAATCCCGAAGAGCGCCGCCGGCGAATCGCCTCGAGCGACTAAAGAGCGTTGCGCCCAGCGGTGGGTGAGTTCCATGGCGGCTTCCGCTTGCGCATAAGGCGCGGTGGAAGGAATGCATTGGTCCAGCACCATCATAATATCGCTGCCAATGGTCTTCTGCATCTCGATGCTCGATTCAGGTGAAAGCAGGTAGAAGTCACCGTTCACGTAACTCTGAAAACGCGCGCCCTCTTCCTTCATGGCCCGTTCCGCGGGCAGGGAAAAGATTTGAAAACCACCCGAATCCGTCAGCACGGGGCCGTCCCAGTTCATAAAGCGATGAATGCCGCCAAATTTTTTAAAAACCTCCGGGCCGGGGCGAAGGAGTAAGTGATAGGTATTCGCCAAAAGCACCGATGCCCCGGTTGCCTTCATTGTCTCAACGGTCTGGGCTTTGACGGTTGCTTGGGTGCCCACGGGCATAAAGACCGGTGTTTGCACGGGACCATGCAGGGTTTGGAAAGTAGCCGCCCGCGCGCGCGAGTTATGGCAGGTTTTTTCGAGATTAAAATTTAGGCGAGACATAGCGAAGCTGGTCGATCGGCGTCAATCTGATCAGTAGGGGGAAGATTTCGCGCGATGCGAAGTCCTTTTATCGCAGAATAAATCTGCGCCTTAAGGAAAGCCAATCTCACGCTGGGCTGGGGTCTAAGCCCAAGCCCAGCGTCGCACGATCACGGACGTGATACCACCCCCCGGCTTATTTAACGGCCGGGGTGTGTGCATTGGTTTTTTAATATTGCCTATTTACGAGGCTTTTTTTGGTCTGGATGTGGTGATTTTGAAGCTTAAGCAGCCTCGCCACAGCCTACCGCACATTCACCGAATTGAAAGAAGCCGACATCTACGCGTTTCACTTCTAAGATTAATTGAATCATGTCTCTTTCTAATTCCACTTCAGCCGTCTGCGACTTTGCCCGTTCGGCGATTCGCTGGCGGAGCGACACCACGAAGATGAAACCCCTGACCATGTCGCGGCCGGCGTCGACGACCCTGAACAATGTGCGCATGCCGCTGGAGTGTCTGGCCACCGTTTCCCGCGGCGGGCAGCAATTCGAATTTGGCCTGGGCACTTCCTGCAAAACGGAGAATGTTTTTGTCGAGCGCGATGTCTGGATGGCGCCGAATGCCGATATGTGCGCGGTCAGTGGCGCGAACCAGTTTCTAATTATCAAGCGCTGGGACCGAACCGATAAAGGGGTGATGCTCCACCCG
>SXZN01000191.1 GCA_005787865.1 Opitutaceae bacterium
AGGTCACTATGTTACCACGGCGATGGAAGACACGGGGACGCTCCGCGCCCTGACCAACCTGACGCGCGCGGGCAAGGTCGATGTCAGGCGGGCGCTCATCCTGCGGACCGCGAGCAATTACGATATGCAATCGCCCGAATTATCCGCGGCCGAAAGCATGAACGGAGAAAAAGGCAGTAAATATTCTGCCTATCTCCCCTCCCTCGAAGCGGCCCATGCGGTCGGTCGCCGCGTGGTCCATGCGCTCGTGGCCGGCTGGGCTGATTACGAAAACACTCCGCCGTCAGCGCCGGCCAAATAATTCATCTTCCCATGCTCAACCGTCTCTTCCACCTCGACCAGCACCGCACCACTCCCCTGCGTGAATTCCAAGCCGGCCTCACCACTTTCGCCGCGATGGCCTACATCCTCGCGGTCAATCCGGCGATCCTGGCCAACGCGGGCATGGATCAAGGCGCGCTGGTAACGGTCACGGCGATCACGGCGGCGTTAGCGACCGCCTTAATGGCTGGGCTGACCAACTACCCCATCGCGCTCGCTCCCGGAATGGGCATTAACGCATTTTTTACCTTCACGATCTGCCTCGGTAAGGGCATCGCGTGGTCCGAGGCGCTGGGCATGGTATTCATCAATGGCCTGATCTTTTTAGTCTTATCAGTCTCGGGGGTGCGGGAAAAAATTATGGCGGCCATTCCGCACTCACTCAAAATCGCAGTGACCTGCGGCATCGGTTTATTTATTGCGCTGATCGGCCTCAAGAACGGTGGCATCATCGTAGGCAATTCCGCGACCTTGGTGAGCGCCGGCGATTTCACCGTTCCCTCCACCGCGCTGTGTCTGGGCGGGATTTTGCTCACGATCATCCTCATCGCCCGCCGGGTCCCTGGCGCGATGGTGTTAAGTATAGCGACGATCACCATCCTCGGACTATTTATTCCCAGCGGCGGCGGTAAGATCACGCAGCTCCCCGCAAGTTTTTGGTCCCTGCCTCACTCGCCCGCTCCGGTTTTTCTTAAGCTGACCTTTAATTTTCTCACCAATGGCCCGGCGTTCGTCACCGCGCTGCCGCTGATCCTCACGCTTCTCTTAGTCGATATGTTCGACAACATCGGCACGCTGCTAGCCGTCACCAAGCGCGCCGGCCTGTTAGCCGCAGACGGCACTTTGCCCCGCGCCGGGCGGGCGCTGCTGGCCGACTCGCTTGCGACGATCACCAGTGCGCTCGGGGGGACTTCGACCGTGGTCAGCTACATCGAATCAACGGCCGGCGTCGAAGCCGGTGGGCGGACCGGGCTCACCACGCTCACCACGGCGGGACTCTTTCTCGCCGCGCTATTTTTTACGCCGCTCATCCTGATGGTGCCCGTCGCGGCCACCGCACCCGCGCTGGTGATCGTGGGCATTTTCATGATGCAATCGGTCGGTGAAATCGCGATAGATGATTTCAAATTAGCCGCGCCCGCCGTGCTGACGATTTTGGCCATTCCGCTCACCTTCAGCATTGCCGAGGGGCTTGGCTTGGGGCTCATCGCGGCAGCCGTGGTGGCCGTGGGTTCGGGCCAGCCCAAGTTGTTGACAAAATTTGGCTACGCCGTGGCCGGAATATTTTTTCTGCAATTTTTAAAAATCTGGCCCTTTAGTGGCTAAAAATTGCGGGCCCACTCCATCGTACCATGAAGAAATTAATTTATTTTTTAGGATGGCTGCTGCCGCTCGCCCTCACCGCGGCCGATTTTTCGGCCCGCTTCGAAGCCATCAAACGGACCGCCACGCCCGCCGAGCTTTACACTTTTCTTTACGCTCTCCCCAAGGGCGGCGATGTTCATAATCATCTTGGCGGCGCGATTCGCGCGGAATGGTGGTATGCGGCCGCGACGGACCCCGCGCGCAATGGGGGGGACACCTTTTACACCCGCGTGCGCTTCACCGCCGAGGTTAAATCCGGCGTTCCCTTGGTGCTTTATCAAACGATCCGCCGCGCGACTTACGAACGACTGACGCCAGACGGACAAGCGGACTACGCCCCGCTGACCGCCCTTTCTTCGGCGCAAAAGCAAGCATGGCTCGATGCCCTGCGCCTCGACCGACCCGGGGAAGGCCGGGAGGAATTTTTTAGCTGGATCTGGCCGCGCTCCGGTCAGCTGCATCAAAACATTCACGTCGTCGCGGAAACCATGATCGTCACGATGCAAGCCTACGGCGCCGAAGGTCTGCGTTATCTCGAAACCCAACAAGGGGCGCAGAACTTTCGCGATAATCGCGGCGAATTAATCCCGGCTGACGTGGCCGCTAAATTTCTGCAGACCCGCCTAGCGCAGCCCGATGCTCGCGCGACTGGCGTCACCGTAAGATTCCAAGCCACCGTGCTGCGCTTTCTGCCGAATGCAGAACAACAACTCGCGGAGCTCTACGAATTTGTGGACGGCCACCGCGATCTCTGGGTTGGCATCAATATGGCGGGCATCGAAGAAAATGACAAAGGCAACCCGGCTCGCTTCACCGCTAAATATCGTGAACTGCGCCGCCGCTATCCGACCCTCGCCCTGTCGATTCATGCCGGCGAGATGGACGGGCCAGACCACCACGTGCGCGACACCCTCTTGCTCGGCGCCAGCCGCATTGGCCATGGCGTGAATTTAATTCAAGACCCGGCGACACTCTTGCTCTTGCAACAAACCCGCCGCGTGTTGGTGGAGATCAATCTCATCTCCAACCGGCTCCTTGAATATACGCCCAACCTCGCGCAGCACCCCTTTCCCGAATACCTGCGGACCGGCATCCCCGTCTGTCTCAATACCGATGATCGTGGCATGTGGGACAGCAACCTCACCGACGAATACTACACCGCGGTGACAACCTTTAATCTTTCGTGGGACGAACTTATTCAGCTCGGCCGCAACTCGCTCAGCTTTTCCTTCGCGGCGCCTGCGGTCAAAGCGCAGCTGCTCGCGGATTACGAACGCGATTTGTCCGCTTTCACGGAAAAATATTTAGCCCCCGACAGCCTCGCCGCGCTGGCGACGGTCAGCCCCGTTACCTACGGCTACGCCAAACGCACCTGGGGTTTCCCCTTCGCGCAATAAGGGGCCTCGCGGTGTGGCGGCGCCGAGCTTAGGCTTAATGGGTAAGTTTTAAGATTCGATCTAATCGACCAAGGCATTTTTAACCGCGAAGAACACGAAGTGACGCGAAGGCGCGGAACTTAAATTGATCGCAGTCAACCACGGTGCCGCCGCCCAGCCGCCACAAAAAACAAGGGAAAA
>SXZN01000192.1 GCA_005787865.1 Opitutaceae bacterium
AAAACCGAAGAAGAGCTGGCGCTCTTCCAAGCCAACGTTGACTGGGTCTATGACCAATTTCTCAGCAAGGTATCGGTCGCGCGAAAATTAGATCGCCGCGTGGTTGAGGAAATAGCGCAAGGGCGCGTGTGGTCGGGTCGGGCCGCGCTCCAACTTGGTCTGGTTGATGAGATCGGTGGATTGGCCGAGGCGCTCAAATACGCCGCACAGAAAGTTAAGCTCGGGGATAATTTTCGAGTGGTGGAATATCCGCGGCCGAAGCAGTTGGGCGCGGCCCTAACCGAAGCGCTCGAGGGCAAGCGCCATGAGCAGGCGTGGACCAGTCCCATCGGGTCGCTCCTGCAGCGAACCATGAGTGAGTTTCAGCATTTGCGGCAATTTAATGACCCGCGGGGCCTTTACGCGCGGCTCCCCGCTGAATTTTATCTGCCGTAAATAACGGCTTCACCCCGCCCCATGCAGGTGCTCGTTGATCCTATCGTTGCATTGGCCCGAGCCGCCCCCATCGTCCATTCATCATGAAGGAATATACCTTAAACCGCGCTTGCCCTGCTACGATTATTCCCGCCGGTGAGGCCGTAACGTTGGCGGCCGGTGAGGTCGTTTTTGTGACGCAGACCTTGGGTGGAAATGTCACTGTGCGCACCGCGAGTGGACTCTTTCGCATTGCCCGCGAAGACACCTCGGCCTTGACCGGTCTAACCCTCACCGCCGAGCCAGCGACTGCTCAGGTCGCGGGCGATTTTAGCGAAGCGGCCGTTTGGGAAGCTTTGCGCAGCTGCTTTGATCCTGAAATCCCAGTTAATATTGTCGACTTGGGCTTGGTCTATGACCTCGCCCTGACCCCCACGGCGGCCGGTGGTAACACCGTGGAAGTTAAAATGACTTTGACGGCGCCCGGTTGCGGCATGGGTCCAGTCATCGCGGAAGATGCCCGGCAGAAAATCGCCGCCTTGCCGACGGTGGAATCGGCGCGCGTACATATCGTGTGGGATCCGCAGTGGGCGCCGCAAATGATCTCACCCGCGGGCCGCAAGATTCTCGGGCTTGAATAAGCCTTAAATTCAGAGCGGGATTGGCGACAAAACCGGCCAGTGGTAAACTAACGGCGCCAGCAAGTTTAAGGCCTGATCCGCGCGTGGGATTAAAAATAGTCGCGAGCGCCAGCCGATGGAGATCAGGCTCTATTACCCATAACCGCTGACCTTTAGCCTGCAGTTGCGCGCTCTTCTCCTGTCCCACTGAGTTCTCCGTGTGCGCTGCTTTGCAAGCGTGGGGCCTTAGCCGAATTATGCGGACACCGTATCAAGCGAACAGTTTTGCAAAGGGGTCTCGCAATTGGGCCGCGCGATGACGCCGGGATAAGGTTCAGCAGAAAACAGGCGGGCTGGCTCGGTCAGCAAATGGCGATCACACACCGCGAAGAGCTCGGCGGCCGTTACGGCTCGCCGCATATCGTGAAGAAAAGCGCCCGCCTCATCGACGCTTTGGCCCACAAAATTTAAATATTTCTTCATTTTTGCCACTTGAGCGAATTCCGGAACTTCGGCGGAGTGGGTCTCGCGGTAAAGGCGATCAACATATTCGCGGACTTGCACGAGCGTGATTGCGCTGACCGCTTCGCCCGCGAGTTGTTCGCGAATCTGGCGAAAAATCCATGGATTGCGGATGGCATGGCGGCCGATCATCACGCCTGCCGCGCCGGTATTTTTTAAAATAGCATCTGCTTTTTCAGCAGAGGAAACATTGCCGTTCGCGAGCACGGGGCAGTTGACGGTACGGGCGGCGAGGCCGATGAGATCATAGTGCACGTCACTCCGGTAGCCCTCCTTGACGGACCGACCGTGCACGCTGAGCAGATTGATGCCGTGTTTATTAATGAGGCCGAGAATGCGTTCGAAATTATCCGTCGAGTCAAAGCCTAGGCGCATTTTCACGGTGAAAAGATGAGGCACGGCATCGCGCAGGGCTCCGAGGAGGGCATCGATTTTACCGGGATCACGCAGCAAGCCGCCGCCGACATTCTTTTTGTAAATTTTAGGCGCCGGACAACCTAAGTTCAGATCGATACCGGCGATCGGATAGGCGAGTAAGGCTTTTACGGTGCGCACCATATCGGGAATATGTTCGCCGATGAGCTGGGCGAAAATGGGCCGGCCAGTTTGATTTTCGCTCAGCGAGCGCAGGATGTGTTTCTCGGGGCGAGATTGGCTGTGGACGCGGAAGAATTCGGTGAAAAAGTAATCGGGTGCGCCGTAGTGGGCCGCGACGCGCATGAAGGCGAGATCGGTGACATCCTGCATTGGCGCCAAGGCGGTGAGCGCTTGGCCCGGTCGGAGACGTGGGGGCAGGGCGGGGCGGCCGGCAAGCGGTTGCTTCACTGGTCGCCCTCTTCCTTGGGCTCTTCTTTTTGCTGCTTCAGTACCCGCTCAAGAATTTCGGTCATGTCTTCCACTACCTCAAAAACTTTACGGGCAACGAAAATGGGTCGCTTCTGTTGCAGCGCCAAAACGATGGAGTCACTCGGCCGCGCATCCAGCTCGAGAATTTTGCGGCCGAGTTCATTCTGCATGTGAAAAATGATGCGGGCGAAATAGGTGCCGTCGTTGACGTCATTGATAATAATGCGCTCTAGCTTGATCTCCAAGCCCAGCAGCAAATGGCCGATGAGGTCATGGGTCAGGGGCCGCTCTTTCTTCACCCCATTCATCGTCATGGAAATTGCGCTGCCGACGCTCGGATCGACATAGATGACGAAGACTTTGGTCTCATGGCCGAGGAACACGGCACACCCATTGGCGGTGGGCATGAGACCCTTGATGGAGACTTCGATATGTTCGGCAGACATAAATGCAAGATGTGAGCCCGAGGAAAAAGTGCAAGTTTGCGTCATCCGGGTAGGCGCCCGTCGGCGCGCGCGCGGAACGCTTACTTAAAAGCCGGTGAGGGTAATGCCGGCGGCCTTGGCTTGCTGTAGCACGGCGGCTTTTTCGAGCATGATGACTTTGCCCGCCTCGAGGGCGGCGGCGGTGAGGCCAGCTGCCTGCATGCTGGCGAGCGTTTGCAGACCAAAAACCGGAACATCAAAACGAAAATCTTGGGCTGTTTTGCTGATTTTCACGAAAAGAGATTCATCGGTTTTAAAAGTACCGGCGCGGCGAAGCATGGCATCGGTGCCTTCGAAGGCTTCCACCGCGAGCACGGTTCCTTTGCGGACCACGCAGCCTTGGCCGATATCAAGCCGAGCTATTTCTCGGGCAATTTGGATCCCGTGCTGGAGGTACTCGTCGTTCATGGTAAATTTCCCCACCATCGACCCCAGCGTAGCGAGCTCGTCATCAAGGAAGGCGCGTGCATCGAGTAAGGTCACGCCCAGTTGCTCAATTTCTGCGGCAATCGCCCCAAAAATGGTCTCCGCATTGCGCCGCTTCAGGGAAAAAAGAATTGAGGCCGCTTTGAGGTCGGGGGTCAGCCCATGAAAAAGTTTTTTGGGGGTGACCTGTCCGGCCATGAGGGCATAGCCCGCGTTAAAGTTGCCGAGGGCAGCCAACATTTTCCCAACTTGGCCGACATTCAGGCTAAGCCGTTCGCTGGCGGGAAAACTGGTGATCAGCTCGGGGCTCGTTTCGTCATCCATGGCGATGAGGCGAAGGGGCAGACCCGCGCGGCGGATAGCGGCCGCGGTGATGATCGGGTATTGGCCGCGTCCGGCGATCAGGACCAGCGGACGTTGGGGGTCAAAATTGGCAGGCAGAAAGGCAGAAAGCACGGCCTGAGCGTGGGCGATTTTTGCGCCAGAGTAAAGTCCCCCGAGGCAGACCGGGGGCGCCAAGCCCCCGGGGTCGCGCCTAGCCCTTTACGACTGTGAGCCGTAATATTTTTTATAGCTCCGGTAGTAGCGATAATTGCGGTAATATTCGATGCGCCGCGTGGACAACCCGTTGAGCACGATGCCGAGCAGCTCATTTTTACTCTCCTTGAGCTGTTTAATATAGAGCCGGATATGTTTCCGATACGCGCGGTTGAAGCGGCCGACATAGATAGTCTCATTAGTGCGTGCGGAGATTAGCAGGGCATCAGTGACGGCGCCCATGGGGGGGGAGTCGATCACGATGAGGTCAAAATGTTTTTTCATGCGCTCGATGAATAAGCCGAAGGCAGGATGCTCGAGCAATTCGGTCGGACTCTTGGAGCGTCCCTCAGAGCGGAGGAGGCTCAGATTTTCGTCGACCTTCATGAAACCCAGTGACGTATCG
>SXZN01000001.1 GCA_005787865.1 Opitutaceae bacterium
CGCCCTACCGTAATCGAACGGCAAGTCGACGGGGTCCGCCAAGAACCCTACGAAACAGTTTGGATTGAAGTGCCCGATGAATGCGTCGGTGCCATCATGTCGAATCTCGCGAACCGTAAGGGTCGCTTGACGAATATGGAAAAACTCCCGCACACCACGATGATGGAAGCTACCATCACCACCCGCGGCTTGATCGGTATGGAAATCGACGTCGTCAATGCCACCAGCGGCCGCGGCGTGCTCAGTCACCTTTTCAAAGAATACGGTCCCTACGCTGGCGAGGTGCTCACGCGCATCACGGGCACTATCGTCGCAACCGAAGCCGGTACCACGACCGGCTACGCGCTCGAAATGGTGCAGGAACGCGGCAAACTATTCGTCGACCCAGGCGAGGAAGTTTATGAAGGCATGATCGTCGGCGAGAATCCCCGCAATGAAGACATCGCCTGTAATGCCGTCCGCGCCAAGCAGCTGACCAACTTCCGTTCACAAGGTTCCGGTGTAGCCACCGGACTTACCCCAGCGGCAAAATTCTCCCTGGAGCGCGCCATCGAATACATCGCATCTGATGAATTCGTGGAGGTGACGCCAAAGAATCTGCGGCTCCGCAAGCGTATCCTGAACTCAGGCGCCCGCGTTAAGGCCACCAAAGCCGGCAAGTAAACGCCCCAGCACAAATCTCAGCCCGCGCGCGATCGTTCGTGCCGCGGGCTTTTTTATGCCCTCAGCCGACGAGGCTGCGCCGGTTTAGCGGCGCAAGGCCCAGAGCTGGCTAGCGATGGAATTTAACGACGGATAACAGATCCGAGCTGAATTATCAACCAAGGCCTGGAGTCAAAGGCCTGAGATTATCGGCCATGAGGCCGCGTCGCTGTTGCCAAATTTCCTTTTTCCCAATGTCACCATTTCCACCGCGAAGCCTAAGCCATTTTTACATTTCTGATACCTTTGGGGCCAAACCCGAGCCTTTGCGCTGCACAACCCCGCGCTGAATTCCTGCGCCTATCGTGCTTTTGTGGCGGTTCTTAAAACCACAGCCGAGGCTACCCCCATCTACGGTTCGTAAGCTGGCCGACAATTAGCCAACTGACGCTGGGCTACTCTCCACCGTGGCATTCGTATCCCGCTCAATCGCGGCGGCCTCAACCAGTCCATGCGCGCTTGATTTGCCCGTGAATTTTACACAGAGCCGGTCCATGAGCACGTAGACGATGGGAATAATATAAAGCGTGATCAGGGTCGAAATGATCAAGCCGCCCACGACCACGATGCCCATTGGGTTGCGCGTCTCGGCCCCCGCCCCTTGCGCAAAGGCGATCGGGACGGCGCCTAAAACGGTCGAAATGGACGTCATTAAAATTGGGCGAAAACGAATCGTCGCCGCCTCAAACGCTGCGTCAGCCGCATTCTCGCCTTTTTGCACCTGGAGCTGGTTCGCGAATTCCACAATCAAGATACCATTCTTCGCCACTAACCCGATCAGCATGATCAGTCCAAAGCGCGAAAAAAGATTATCGGTCATCGCCGGGCCCCAATAACGCGTGGCATAGAGCACCAGCAAGCCGCCCGCTACCGCGATAAAAATACCGGTGAAGATCGTGATCGGATGAATCCAGGACTCAAACTGCGCCGCCAAAATCAGGAAGGTAAAAATGAGCGCCAACCCAAAAAGAATAATGGTGTCGTTGCCACTTTCCACGAATTCACGCGTTTCGCCGTCCCAAGCATAAGTATAACCCACAGGTAATTTTTTCCGACTCAGGTCAGTCAGGAAGTTAACTCCATCGCCGATCGTTCGGCCCTCGGCTAATTGCGCCGATACCGTGACGGAGCGCAGGCGATTAAAATGCGGGTAACTCTCGGGCACCGTGTTTTCATTCCAAGTGACCACATTGCTCAACTGGATCAGCACGCCATCGGTTGAGCGAACGTAGAGCCGGGAGAGATCACTGGGCGTGGTGCGATTCTGATCTGTCACCTGCACGATCGCATAATATTGCTGACTGCCGCGCTGAAATTCAGTGACGCGTCGCCCCCCCAATAAGGATTCCAAGGTAGAGGCAATTGCACTCACTGGCACCCGGAGATCAGCCGCTTTCGCTCGGTCTATTTTGACATCTAATTGCGGCTTGGTCGGGGAAGGATCGACTCGCGGTTGAATAAATTGTCCGCTTTCACGCATCGCCACGAGATATTCGCTGCCGATTCGTTGTAATTCATTGAAATCGCTCCCGAGCAAAACCAATTGAATGCCCCCGCTACTACCGCCGCGCCCGCTGCTAAAAGGGCGAATGGGGTTAGCCACGGCTTGGCCCCCGGTGACTTCTTGCTGAAATTTACGCCGAAGTTCCGCGGTAACTTCTTGGGTCTTACGCGTACGTTCCTCCCATGGCTTCAGGGTCGCGAATATGAAAGCCCGTCCCCCATCACCCGTACGATGAAAAGTCCGATCAATCACGGGAAACTGAAGAATCATCTGCTCCATATCATAAGAGTAGAGGCGCAAGTACTCCGGCGTGGCCCCAATGGGGGCGATTAAGTTGGCCGTAAAAATCCCGCGATCTTCGAGCGGCGTGAGTTCACGCTGGAGCTTCGTGTAGAGAAATAGACCGCCGAGCGTAAATAACAGCGTCGCCCCCAAGAAAATGCCGCGCTGCCGCAGCGAAAAACGCAGGCTCTGCGCAAAGCGCGCATTGAGCCTAACGAAAAAGGGTTCGGTCCGGTTATAAAGCCACCCGTGCTGCACGTGACCGTCCACCACCTTCGCCTTCAGCATGCGCGAACACATCATTGGCGTAAGCGTCAAGGCCACGAAGGCGGACACCATCACGGCGACGGACAGCGTAATGCCAAATTCAAAAAACAAACGGCCCGTCTGACCGGACTGAAAGGCGACCGGCAAGAAAACGGCGGCCAACGTCAGCGTCGTGGCGATAATCGCAAAGGCGACCTGCCGAGCACCAAAAATTGCGGCGGGGATCGGCTTTTCCCCCGCTTCGATCCGGCGATAGATGTTTTCTAACATCACAATCGCGTCATCGACGACTAACCCGACCGCGAGAACCAGCGCGAGCAACGTCAAGGTGTTAATCGTAAAACCAAGCCACGCCATCACGGCAAAGGAACCCACGAGCGATACGGGAATCGCCACCAGCGGCACCAAGGTGGCGCGCCAATCTCGCAAAAAGAGAAATATCATCAGCACGACGAGGAGCGCTGCTTCCCACAAAGTCTTGTAAACTTCGCGCACCGAGCGATCGACGAAGACAGAACTGTCGAAGCCGACTTCCACGCTTATCCCTGTGGGCATATCGAGTTTGATCAACGGTACCGACCGCTTCACCGCGTTGGCCAGATCAAGTATATTAGCCTGCGCTTGCCGGAGGACTTGAATGCTGACGGTTGGCTTTCCGCGAAAATAACTTTCGGAACGATACTCCTCCGCTCCCAGTTCCACGCGGCCGATGTCCGTAAATTTGACCTGATGTACTCCGCGGGTCGCGAGGATGAGGTTCTCGAAATCAGTGATTTTTGCCATGCGGCCCTCAATCCGCACCGGAAATTCGCGAGCCGTGGATTCGATCCGCCCACCGGGAATTTCTACGTTCTGTTGGCGCAGGGCATTCTCGACGTCGAGTACCGTCAGCTGATGCGCCGCCAACTTATCACTATCCACCCAAAGCCGCATGGCGTAACGGGGCCCACGGATATTTACCGTGCCGACCCCGGGGATCGTCTGGATGCGTTGAATCGCAAGCCGCTCAATCAACTCCACAATTTCCAAGCGACTGTAGCGCTCCGAAGTAAAAGCTAGGGTGATGACCGGGTTAGCATCGGCATCTGCCTTGGTAATAACAGGGTCACTGACCTCATCCGGCAAGCGAGCGCGGGCCCGACTCACCCGATCCCGCACATCATTGGCCGCCTCGTCCACTTTTCGACTCAGCCCAAACTCGATGGTGATTCGCGATTGCTCCTCTTGGGAGCTCGAACGAATCACGCGAATCCCATCGATCGAGGCGATTTCCTTTTCGAGCGGCTCAGTAATTTTAGCCTCCACCACTTCCGCAGAGGCCCCCCGATAGGCCGTCTCGATCGAAACAATCGGGGAATCGATGAGCGGGTATTCGCGAACAGCTAAGCGGTCAAAATTTAAAATCCCTATCAACACCACCACAATGGAGGCGACCATGGCGACTACGGGACGCCGGATTGAGACGTCAGACAAAATCATAACTTAATCCTCAATGCGAAATTCAGCCCGGAGCGGACGCGGCTCCAGCTTGATGCCTGGATATAAAATAAGCGAACCCACCCCCGAGGCCACGATCGTTTGTTTATCAGTCAAAACCGCCGGACTGATCGCGCGAATCTCGACCAGCCCCTTTTCCCGCAACCCGAGTTGCACAGGTACAAAGGCCGCCACTTTTTCGCCTTTCTGCTCGACCACCGTAATCACTTGCGCGCCCCGGGAAGTTGTCAGGATCGCCCCCTCTGGAACGGTCAGCACCCCGCGATGCACCTCGAGCACCAACTCGATGCCGGCAAACATGCCCGGCTGGAAGCTCAGCGGCGCTCCGGTGACGTAACCCTTAACTTGGCTGGAACGCGTGCTGCGCTCGATGACCGAGGCGATAAAGTAAACTTCGCCGGTCGCCCGCAGTTCGCCCGCTGGCGTTTGTACGCGCACGGCAAAACTTGTACTCGGTTTTATCTTGGAGGTGTAACGCTCTGGCACCTGGAAATCAATTTTGAGTCGGCTGAGATCGTTGAGGGTCGTCACGATCGTGGCCGCGGTAATGTAATCGCCGGCAGATATCGTGCGCGCCCCCACCACGCCATCAAAGGGCGCTTTGAGCTCCATCTTGGCTAGGCGAATCCGCAGCAACTGCACTTCCGCCTCTGAAGCGGCGAACTCAGAACGCACTCGATCGGCTTCCGCTTGAGACATCGAGCGGGACTCCGTCAAATTTTGACTCCGCTTTAGACTGAGTTCGTTCAGATGAAACCGCGCCTCCGCTTGTGCGAGTTGGGCCCGTAGTTCGGCGTCATCGATCTTCAGCAACACCTGTCCTTTTTTAACCATGCCCCCCTCTTCAAATAAAACTGCCCTCACTTGGCCCGAGATTTCCGCGCGAATCTGCGCCGATTCATTGGGCGCCAAAGAACCAACCAAAGACAGCATTTCGGTTAAGTCGCGCTGCCTAATCGCGGCTACTTCCACCGGTTGCTTCGGTACGACTGGCGCCACGGCGACGGACTTTGGCTTACCGCAACCCGCGACCAGCGCGAAGCTCAACGCACTCCCGATGATCAGTATCCCGCGCTTGAAGGTAGGTGTATTCAGCATGAAATTAGGCCTAATTCAGCCGATGTGTTTACCGTAATCAGCAGCATTTAGTAGAGTATTGACGTCGGCCGGATTAGCCAACGTCAACTTCAGCATCCAGCCGTCGGTGTAAGGAGCTTGATTCACTTTCTCGGGCGTGGCCTCTAACAGCTGATTGACCGCCAGCACCGTGCCGGCCACCGGCGCGTAAACATCGGAGGCGGCTTTAACCGATTCCACCACCCCGAAAGTTTGACCGGCCTTGAGCACGGCCCCCACTTTAGGCATTTGGATGTAAGTGATATCCCCCAAGCTATTTTGCGCATAATCCGTGATGCCGATTGTGACAGTACCATCAGCCGCGACTTGGGTCCACTCGTGGGTTTTAGCGTAGCGGAGATCAGCGGGAACATTGCTCATAGAATTAG
Organism: Opitutaceae bacterium; assembly: GCA_005787865.1. GTDB lineage: Bacteria > Verrucomicrobiota > Verrucomicrobiia > Opitutales > Opitutaceae > Lacunisphaera. Next base: position 5,758 of record SXZN01000001.1, read on the forward strand.
TTCTTTTTTAATGTCGCGAACGGCGGTTTGACGAGTTGCAAATTTATTTTTGTGCCGCGGATATCGACGACCAGCGGGGCCGCGGCGGCAGTAGCGGCCACCAGGGCGGTGCCGATCGCCTCATTGATGATCGGGGACAGCGTACCGGAAACGACCCGGCCCACCACCAGCCCAGCGGCATCGCAAACCGGCGTTTCTGCTCGAACGATCCGCCGATCATTTGTCTTAAAATAGACGATCTTCTGCGTGGAGCCCTCCGCTTTTTCACGCTGTAAAACTGCCGAGCCCACAAATGGACCTTTATCGAATTTAACCACCCAACCGAGCCCAGCCGTGAGCGGGGTGATTTGGTCGGTGATTTCATGACCATAAAGCGGAAACCCTGCCTCCAAACGCAGACTATCCCGGGCCCCTAACCCGGTGAGCTCGAGGCCAAAGGGACCACCGGCGGCCAGGATCGCCTCCGCCAAGCCCGCGCCCGCGGTCGCATCACAATAAAGTTCAAAACCATCTTCGCCCGTGTATCCCGTGCGACTGATCAGGCATTTAACCCCGGCCACTTCCCCTTGCCCAAAATGGTAATATTTAATCTCCGCCAAATTCGTGAGCGTCAGCGTTTGCACGAGCGCAGCGGCAGTCGGACCTTGAATCGCGAGCTGGGCATAATCCGGCGAGCGATCAACGACGGAACAGTTAAACCCCTGCGCCTGCTCCTTCATCCACGCAATGTCTTTGGCAATATTCCCCGCGTTGATGCACAACAAATAATCATCGGGCGCCCGCATGTAAACTAACAGATCATCCACCACCCCGCCGTGCGGGTAACACATGACCGTATAAAGAATGCGTCCGGGAAAAAGCTTCCGGCAATCGTTCGTTACCAAGTGTTGGAGAAATTTGAGCGCGTCCGGCCCCTGTACATCGGCTTCGCCCATGTGGCTCACGTCAAATAAACCGCAGCGCTGACGAACCGCTTTATGTTCCTCCAAGATGCTGCGATATTGCACCGGCATATCCCAACCCGCGAAATCTACCATCCGCCCCCCGTGCTGACGATGGAAGGCGTTGAGGGGCGTAACCTGAGGAACACTCATGTAACTACTAAGCGTTGGCCCCATTACCCGAGCAAGGAAACTCGCGCCCGCCATCGAACTATAACCTGCGCGCAGTACCGCTAAAAGAAATTGTGTTCGCCTGACGCTTCGGGCCTAAAAGAGCCCATGCATGGCTCTGCTTTCTCCCGATGAAAATCTTGCCGCTCGCTTACTGGGTCCATGACCTCAGTCCCTTCCTATTTCGTCTGAACGAAAACTTCGGCCTGCGTTACTATGGCCTTTCCTATCTTTTAGGCTTTTTGGCGGCCGGCTGGCTCTTGCGGCGTTATTATCGGACCGGACGCTCACCGCTTGATGCCAACGCCATCATCGACCTCTTAACCTTGATTATCGTGGGGGTGATCGTCGGCGGTCGCTGCGGTTATTTCGTATTCTACCAAACCGAGCTCCTCTTCAGTGACCCCCTCGCCTTATTCCGCGTTTGGGAAGGCGGGATGTCGAGCCATGGCGGCGTGCTGGGCGTCGCCCTCGTCGCAGCGTGGTTTACGCGGGGTCGCCCCTACCGGTTTCTTTCCATCGCGGACTTAATTGTGACCGTCGCCCCACTCGGATTATGCTTCGGGCGCATAGCGAATTTTATTAACGGAGAACTCTGGGGTAAGCCCACCCGCGTGCCGTGGGCCGTGATCTTTCCCGCCAGTACCCACCCGCTCATCCCGCGCCACCCTTCTCAGCTTTATGCAGCAGTTCTCGAGGGCTTGTTCGTCTTCGGGTGGATGCAAATCCGCTTCTGGAAAAGCTCCGCCCCGCAACAACCCGGCCGGCTCTCAGGAGAATTTCTCGTCGTTTACTCTATAGCCCGCACGATCAGCGAGATCTTCCGCGAGCCGGATGCAGCGCTTCTCTTCGGCCTAAGTCAGGGAACTTTTTACTCCCTGTTTTTTTGTGCCGCTGGCCTCGCGCTCATCGCCACTTCACGCCGAGCAAATTTAGAGCGTAAAGCCTGACGGAATCGTCGCGCCTTTGCAGACACAAAGAATGCCGTCGCGAATCACGACGTCATGCGCGTAATTTCCATCAGGCTTGCCGGCGGGTGACAGCGTAACCCCGTCGCCGATCCGGGCATTTTTATCAATAATCGCGTACCGGATGTTACAATTGCGCCCCACGCCAATAGTCGGCCGGCCCTGGGCGCAATCAGCCTGCACTTCTTTTTCGGTCTGATAATAATCCGCGCCCATCATCACGACATCCTCCAGGGTCGAACCTTCCCCGAGAATCGAGCGGATGCTGATGACGCAATGTTTCAGCGCAGCATCGGTGACTAAACAGCCATCGCCGATCACGACACGGTCGATATTACAGCGATTAATTTTAGAGGCCGGCAAATAACCGGAATGCGTATAAATGGGGGCATCCGGATCAAAAAAGTTAAAAGGCGGCAGCGGTTGCGCGAGCGCCAAGTTGGCATCAAAAAAAGCTCTCACCGTCCCGATATCTTCCCAGTAACCCTCAAAAATATAGCTACAAAGTTTGGCGCGGCCGAGTAGGGCCGGGATGACCTCTTTACCGAAATCCTTCATCGAATTATCCAGGGCCTGTCGGAGCACCTCGCGACTAAACACATAAATACCCATGGAAGCTAAGCAGCGCTTCTCGGACGCGGGGGACAGCTTTTGTTCCAGCGCTGCGCTGATGGTGAGACTTTGGATGATCGTGGGATCCTTCGGCTTTTCGACGAATTCGGCGATCGTCAGGTCATCGTTGACGCGCATCAACCCCAAGCCCTCGACCTTCGAAACCGGAAAAGGAATTGCGGCGATGGTCACATCAGCTCCCTGCGCAATATGTTGATCAATAATTTTACTGAAATCCATTCGGTATAATTGATCACCGGAGAGAATCATCACGTAATCATGCCCGTGCCGATGGAAATGGACTAGATTGCGCCGCACTGCATCCGCCGTGCC
>SXZN01000193.1 GCA_005787865.1 Opitutaceae bacterium
AGCTTCAATCTCCTCGCTTGGACCGCCTCCATCTCCGACGAGTTTTTTCCGCACATCGAACGTCTTAAAAAAATCGGCTATGACGGCATCGAGATCTGCAACGGCCAACAAGATCCCGCCGCGTACAAGCGCCTCAAAAAACTGCTCACCGATCTCAACCTCGGCGTGACGTGCGTCACCATCCTCGGGGCCGATGCCAATCCGGCCAGTCCCGACGCCGCGATTCGCGCCAAGGGCCTAGAATTGCTCAAATGGAATATCGACCGCACCGTGGATTGCGGTTCCAGCCTACTCTGCGGGCCCTTTCACTCTGCTTTTGCCACGTTTACGCGGACCGATATTCACCCTGATGAATACCAGCGCAGCGCAGACACCCTGCGCGCCGCTGGTGACTACGCTAAACAGGCGGAAGTCACGCTCTGCCCGGAAGCACTCAACCGGTTTGAGTGTTACCTGTGCAACACCATGGCCCAACTGCGCATGTTAGTTGAACTAACCGATCATTCCAACGTGCGCGGGATGTATGATACGCACCACGCCAACATGGAGGAAAAAACCTTCCCTGAGGCGATCCGCACCATCGCGCCGGTCCTCAAGCATGTTCACCTCAGCGAGAATGACCGCGGCACCCCTGGCTCGGGACACATTAATTTCCGGGAAAACCTGATTGCCCTGCGTGAAGTGGGCTATGACGGCTGGATGGCCATCGAAGCCTTCAGCCGCTCTGATCCAGCCTTTGCCAATGCCATCAACGTCTGGCGCGAGTACTCGCCGGCTTGGGACATCGCCGAATCTGGTCACACTTTTCTCCGCCGTGAAATTGCCGCAGCCGGCTACCGCGCATGATCAATCTACATCGTTCGATTCGTCTCTTGCTCCCTTTCCTAACCGCGGTGGTTCTGAATGCTGCTGACAACACGCGGCTCGAGCTAGAGCCAGCTCGCAGTTCCCCCGCGAAGGGCAAACACGTCGTGCTCCTGTCCGGCGATGAAGAATATCGCAGCGAAGAAGCGCTGCCCATGTTGGCGAAAATATTGAGTCAAAGTCACGGTTTCAAGACGACCGTGCTCTTCGCCCTCGATGCGGACGGTACGATCAACCCAACCAACCCGCACTCGCTCCCTGGAGCGGAAGCCCTCGACTCCGCAGACGTCATAATCATGTCCCTGCGCTTCCGCGCTTGGTCCGATGAGGCCATGCAACATTTCGTCGCTGCTCACCAGCGCGGGGTGCCCATTATTGCGCTCCGCACTTCCACCCACGCTTTTAATTTCCCCGCCGGCAGCCCATGGTTCGACTACACGTGGAATAATAAAACAACCAGCCCAGGCGGTTTCGGTAAACGGGTCTTAGGCGAGACCTGGGTTAGCCACTGGGGTAAACATAAATCTGAAGCGACGTGGGGCGTCATCGAACCGACCAGCGCGGCTGATCCACTCTTTAATGGAGTTACGAGCCTCTTTGGTACGACGGACGTCTATGAAGCCACTCCACCGAGCGATGCGAAAATCCTTGCGCGCGGACTCGTCCTCCAAGGCATGCACCCGACCGACGCTCCCGCGACCTACCGCAAATCAACGGCCGCTAAAATTGAACAGGCGGTCAATGCCCCCGCGATGCCCATCGTTTGGACGCGGAACTATCAAACGACTACCGGCGCGATCGCTAAAATTTTCACCACTACGCTCGGCGCGGCCACTGATTTTGAGCAAGAGTCGCTCCGCCGGCTGATTGTTAATGCCACTTACTGGGCCGCTGGATTACCGATACCGCACAAGGCCGACGTCACGCCTTTCGACCATTACGCCCCGCGTCCTTACGGTTTTGCTGGCTATCGGACGGGACTCACGCCGGCCGATCACGCCTTAGGCAAAATTTTGCCGGCTGGTGGCACCGTCCCCGCCGCTCGGCCCCGCCCCACCCCAGCGGCGATCAATACACCGATCGCGCTTAATTTAGGAGCGCACATTTCGTTTATCGGTAACGGTCTGGCTGATCGCATGCAGCACGCGAGCATGCTTGAGGCGCTCATCCATGCCAAGTATCCGAAACATGAACTGGTATTTCGCAACCTAGCCGTGACGGGTGATGAACTCGTCACCCGCGCACGCTCTAAAGATTTTGGGACACCTGATGAATGGCTCAGCCGCATGGGCGCCGATGTAATTTTTGCTTTTTTCGGCTTCAACGAATCTTTTGCGGGGCCCGATGGTTTGACTAAATTTAAGGCCGATCTCGCCGCCTTCCTCAGCGAAACACGGAGCAAAAACTACAATACTAACGGGGCTCCGCATATCGTGCTGTTCTCGCCAATCGCCAACGAAATTTTGCCGGATAGCAATTACGCGATCCCCGCAGCCAATAATCGTAACCTCGCGCTGTATGCCGCGGCGATGGCGGAAGTTGCCGGCGACCGAGCTGGCGTGACGTTTATCGATCTTTTTGCTCCGTCCCAAAAACTTTATGCGGAAGCGGCGGCCCAAGGTCGTTCCCTTACTATCAACGGCCTGCATCTCAGCGCCGCGGGCGATGCCGCGCTCGCGCCGGTCATTTTCCAGGCGCTCTTCGGTGAAGCGATCCCACCCGGTAATTTCACCGCGCTACAAACTGCGGTGACCGCTAAAAATCAAGAATGGCATGCGCGCTATCGGACGATGGACGGATTCAATGTTTACGGTGATCGCTCCAAGTTGGCCTATGAATCCGCGAAGGATAAACCTAAGCTGACCAATAATCAGATTATGCAGGAAGAAATGGCGCAACGCGATGTGCTGACCGCAAATCGTGATCGCCAGCTTTGGGCGATCGCACGGGGTGAGAGCACCCCTCCGGAGGTGATCCCGCTGCCGCCGGTCACGCCTTTTGGCACGAATAAGCCTGGTCCAAACCCCGACGGCACCTACGATTTCCTCAGCGCAGACGAAGCGCTCGCCAAAATGACTTTGGCGCCCGGCGTGAAAGTAAATGTTTTCGCCAGCGAAAAAGAATTTCCGGAATTGGCTAATGCAGTGCAGATGGCGTGGGACCCGCAAGGCCGGCTCTGGGTTTCAGTCTGGCCTAATTATCCTGGCCGCACGCCAACGTCGACCCTAGGGGATAGTATTATTATCCTCGAAGATACCGATCACGATGGTCGCGCGGATAAGTGTATTCATTTTCTCGATAACCTAAACTGTCCAACTGGTTTTCAATTTTACAAAGATGGCCTCCTCGTCATGCAGGCGCCGGATCTCTGGTTTGCGCGCGATACCGATGGGGACGGCAAAGCGGACACCAAGGAGCGCGTCCTGATGGGCCTCGATTCCGCCGACTCCCACCACACGGCCAACTCACTCGTTTACGAGCCCGGTGGCGCCATTCTCTTAAGTGACGGGGTCTTTCACCGTTCGCAGATCGAGACAGCCCTCGGACCCGTGCGCAACATCGACGGAGCCATCTACCGCTTTGAGCCGCGCACCGGGAAATTCGAGACTTACGCCTCCTATAATTTCATGAACCCACACGGCCGCGCCTTCGACTATTGGGGCAATGATTTTATCACCGACGCGACCGGCAACCACACTTATTTCGGCGCCGCCATCAGCGGGAAGATCGATTATCCAAAAAAACATCCCAAATTAAAAACGATCTGGGACCGACCTTCCCGGCCTTCGGCTGGGAGTAGCATCATCACCAGCACGCATTTCCCGCCGGAGTATTGGGGAAATTATCTCAATCCTAATGTCATCGGTTTCCAAGGTATCTATCGCCTCAAACTCGTTGATGACGGCGCCGGTATTAAAGGTGAGCGTCAGACTGATCTCATGTCCTCGAGTGATCGAGATTTTCGGCCGATTGATACTTCCGTGGGCCCCGATGGCGCGATCTACGTCATCGATTGGTGCACGCCTCTGATCGGCCATCTCCAGAGCCACTTGCGCGACTCCAACCGTGACCACGTCCACGGCCGCATCTATCGCCTCACCTACGAAGGTCGCCCGCTGGCCACCCCGCCCGCCATTGCCGGTCAACCCATCCCAGCATTGCTGAAACTCCTCGAGCGCCCCGAGAATCAAATCCGTAACTTAGCTAAAATTGAACTCGGCCGCCATGACACCGCGAAAGTTATCGCGGCGGCAAAAGTCTGGCTCGCTTCACTTGATTCCACCACGCCGGACTACGCCCATCACCTCACTGAAGCGCTCTGGCTCCACCAGTGGCACAACGTCGTCGATGAGGATCTGCTCCAACGCGGCTTAAATTCCCCCAACGCCGATGCTCGAGCCGCAGCCGTTCGCGTGCTCAGTTACTGGCGCGACCGCTTACCCACCGCGCTCACGTTGCTCCAAAGCAAAGCCACCGATGAAAATGCTCGCGTGCGGCTGCACGCCGTTCGGGCCGCTAGCTTTTTCTCCGAGACTGGCGCCACCGAAATCGCCCTCGCCGCGACTAAATTACCCATCGATTATTATCTCGATTACACCATCGGCGAAACGCTCCGCCAACTGCGGCCTTTCTGGGACAAGAGCATCAGCGAGGGTGCCGCCATCGCCGGCGGTGATCCGGCTAGCTTCCGTTACCTGCTCCGCACCTTGGCCGTAGCCGAACTCCTTAAATTGCCGCGCACCATCGAGGTGCAGGAAAATATCTTAGGCCGTAAGGGCATCAACGATACCGTGCGCGCCGAAGCTCTGGCCGCCGTGGCCGCGGCTCGCCAGGTCGATCGCGTGGCACTGCTGCTCACCACCATTGATTCACCCGCCGAGATCGATGTTAAAAGCGTCGGCCGCCTCCTCCTCGCCCAGCCGGCCGCTGACCTCCGCGCCCAACGGCCGGCCATTCATCAATTGGCCCTGACCGACAACGCCGAGGGTCGCTCCTTCGCTTGGGCAGCGCTGGCCCTCGCCGACGGTTCGCTCACGGCTCTTTGGACGGAAGCCCTCAAATCTCCGCTGACCGAGGCCAGTTTTCTCGGCGGACTTTCCTTAATCCCCGATGCCGCCCTTCGCGCGACCGCCTATGAAATCGTGATGCCAATCTTAGCGACCAAAGTGGCCGATCTTCCGGGACCGCCCGCCACGGTCGCGACGATCCAGCGCGAGGCGATTCGAACGGCGGTCAGCACTCGGCGCGAACCCACGGCGGTGTTCAACGCACTCGCCGACCTGATTGCGCGCGGCGATCAAATCCCCGCGGCGGCCCAAGGTCTCCGCGTCCTACCCCGCGCTAGTTGGCCGGCGGACAGCGCCGCCGCCACCGCCCGCAACCTCGTAGCGTGGGCAGCGAACACCCACCCGAGCGAACGCACCGAGCGAGACATTTTCGGCCACTTGCGGCGCGACTATAGCGAAACCGTGCAAGTCGCCGATGATCTGCTGGGAACCCTGCCAGCGGCGGAAGCGGAAACACTCCGCGCCACCCTGGCCGGCTTGCGCGTGGCGGTTTTCACCGTCACCACCGTGCCCGAAGAGATGCGTTTTGATACCGCGCGCCTCGTTGTTGAAGCAGGGAAACCGTTCGAAATCATTTTCGAAAATATCGACGGCCTCCCCCATAATTTAGTCGTCGTTAAACCCGGCACCCGCGAACGCGTCGGGCTAGCGGCGATGACGCTGCTGCCGGAACAACTGGATTGGAATGGCCGAGCCTACGTTCCCGATTCCGACGATGTAATCGCGGCCACCAAAATCCTTGAGACGGATCAACTGGCGACGCTTAAAATTTCGGCGCTAACGAGCGAAGGAATCTACGAATTCGTCTGCACCTACCCCGGCCATTGGGCGATGATGTATGGCCAATTGGTTGTAACTAAAAATGTTTCAGCGTATCTCAAGGATCACCCCTTGCCGCCCAAACAGCCGTTGGTGACCACGATCGAACTTTGCGATCCCCGCCTTGATCAAGTGCTGGCGAGCACATCCGGCAACCCGCCCCTCGCCCCATGATCACTTCTGCATCATTTCGCTCAGCCTGCTTTTCCCCCACTCACCCAAGCCTTAACGCGGCCGCCACCCTGACGCGGGCTTGGTTTCTGCTCAGTTGCGCCGCGCTGACGCTCTCCGCTGAACCAATCCCCAACGAAAAACCGAGCGATCTACCTGAGGCCAGTACTCCCGCCGCCTTGCAAGTGGCGCCAGGCTTCAAGGTGGACTTGCTCTACAGTGTACCCAAAGCAGAACAAGGCTCTTGGGTCAGTATCGCCCTTGATCCCCAAGGCCGGCTCCTCACGGCCGACCAATACGGTAGCCTCTACCGGATCAGCTTGCCGCCGATTAACACGGCCAAGGGAACACAGGTAGAACGGCTCAAAATTGCCTTACCGGCCGTCCCGCTGACACCTGATTCGGAGACGACTCCGAAGCGCATGCAGGATGCGGAGGGAGGTACGCCCGCCGTCGGAGCGCATGGCCTACTTTACGCTTTTGACAGTCTCTACGTCATGGTCGGTGAGGCTCCCAATAAACGCGGCCTGTGGCGACTGCGCGACACGAACGGCGACGATCAATTCGATGAACTGAAGTATCTCCGAGCGATAAAAGGAAGCGGCGAACATGGCCCGCATTCACTCGCGCTGTCACCGGACGGAAAATCTATCTACTTCGCCAACGGCAACCACACCGACTTACCCGTGAATATGGAAAAATCTCGCGCAGTCCGCTGGGATGAAGACCAGCTCCTGCCCCGCCTGTGGGATGCCCGCGGCCATGCCAAAAATAAATATGCTCCCGGTGGTTATATCGGACGGACTGATCCTGATGGAAAATCGGTGGAGCTTTTTGCGCTGGGCTTCCGCAATCAGTTCGATCTGGCCTTCGACCAAAATGGCGAGCTCTTCACTTACGATTCCGACATGGAATGGGATCAAGGGACGCCGTGGTATATGCCCACCCGAATCAATCACGTGGTGGACGCCGGTGATTATGGCTGGCGCAGTGGCACCGGTCGCTGGCCCGCCTACTATAGCGACAGCTTACCGGCCGCCCTCGACATCGGTCCGGGGTGTCCCACGGGAACGGTCTTTGGCACGGGAGCAAAATTTCCCGCCGCCTATCAGACAGCCCTCTTTGCCTGCGACTGGACCTACGGGACTCTCTACGCCATCCACCTCACGCCGGATGGCGCCACCGTTCGCGGAACCAAGGAAGAATTCGTTGCCGGCAAACCTCTCCCACTCACTGATCTCGTCGTTAACCCTCATGACGGCGCGCTCTACTTCATCGTTGGCGGCCGCAAGACCCAATCGGCGCTTTATCGCGTTACTTACGTCGGCACAGAAAATACTCAGCCCGTCGCGCCGCCGGCCCCCACTCCAGAAGCGATACTTCGCCGTTCGCTAGAAGCGCTGCATGTTGAGGGAGTTGGTCCCGAGACCATCGATACCATTTGGCCACACCTTGGGCATTCCGATCGTTTTGTTCGTTTCGCCGCCCGCGCCGCCCTCGAGCGGCAACTCCCCCAAAACTGGGCGAAGCGCGCTTTACAGGAAAAAAATCCCTCAACCGCCCTCGAAGCTCTAACCGCCCTCGCCCGGGTTGGCGAACATTCCTATCAGGCACGGCTGATCGACGCTCTCATTAAATTCGACTTCGCCCAGCAACCCACCGAGTTCCGCTTTCGCCTCCTGCGCGCTTGGCAACTCGCGTTTACCCGTATGGGAAAACCAGATGCCGTCACCTGCGCCCGCCTCTTAAAAAAACTGGATCCACTTTTCCCTCAATCCGACGCCTTGCTCAACCGCGAACTTTTGGCGCTCCTAGTTTATCTTGATTCACCGACGATCGTGGGACGAGCGGTTCCCCTTCTCACCGTAGCAGAACCCCGCGGAACCTCCGCCGAAGATCTCGCGAGTCACGCGCTCCTCGCGCGTAACGATGATTACGGTCAAACCGTCGCTAAAGTAGCCGCCAGCCGGCCCGATCGTCAGCAAATTGCCATCGCCTATACCCTCCGCAACGCCACGGTCGGCTGGACTCCGGCACTGCGCGAGAAATTTTTCGCTTGGTTCCCGCGCACCCATCATTGGATGGGAGGCGCCAGCTTCACTGGATTTTTAAAAAATATCAGAAATGAATCTCTCGCCAAAGTTCCTAACCTAACCGAACGCACCGCTCTCGATGAACTTTCCAATACCCCCGTGCATGCGATCGTCACTGGAGCCGTAATTCCGCGTGGTCCCGGTCGGGCCTACACCCTGAAAGACACGCTGCCACTTTTTTCCGCGAAGCTCACTGGTCGTGATTTTGCTCAAGGCAAAGCCATGTTTACCGCCACCGCGTGCACGGCTTGCCATCGCTTCAATGGGGAGGGGATCGGCATCGCTCCAGAAATTTCCGACGCCGGCCGGCGCTACAGCGTGCGTGATTTATTAGAAAACATCATCGAGCCTTCCCTCGTGATCAGCGATCAATACGGCAGCGAGGAGTTCACCATGCCCGAGGGCAACTCCATCGTCGGTCGCGTGCTCGGTGAAGAGGATGGCTGGATTAAAGTAATGACTAATCCGTTTGCGCCAGATGAGGCCATGGGCGTCGAAATCGCCAAGATCATCGAACGAAAACCTTATCCCGTTTCGATGATGCCACCCGGACTCATCAACGCCCTCAATCCCGATGAGCTCAAAGACCTGCTCGCTTATATTCTTTCCGGCGGCAATCCTGCCGATGCGATGTTTGCCCCGCCGCCCTGATTTTTTCGTCAACGCCCTGGTTCACTTGAGCTCAGGTATTTTTTACCTGGGACCTTCCCATTTCCTAGCTCCGCTCTTCTATGAAATCATCCCTCCGCTTAGTCGCCCGCTGCACCTTGCTCAGCCTTGTGGCCAGCTTAGCCCAAGCTGCCGAACCTGGCTTTAGCTCACTTTTCAACGGCCACGATCTCGCTGGTTGGTCTGGTAATCCTGATTTTTGGTCGGTCCAAGATGGCGCTATTACCGGACGCAGCTCAGTCGGA
>SXZN01000194.1 GCA_005787865.1 Opitutaceae bacterium
GCCGGCATGAAGCAATTGCTCGAAGTTAAATAATCTTCCTGGCCACCCTCATAGGTCCCCGCAGGACCCATCGGCTCAGCACCGATGGCTTTCTGGTACAATTTTACTGAAAATAAACCGGAGACGACCAAAAGGCTCTGGTTATCCTATTTTTGCCCAACCCATGAAATTGCTCCTAATTTTAGTTAGCCTCATCGTTTCTGCAACCGCCCACGAAGTAACCACGCGCGAGCTACGCTGCGAATATCATCACAATCCACTAGCCATCGGGACTACGCAGCCCCGCTTTTCGTGGAAAATCCAACCCATCGACCCCGCGGCACGCGATGTGCGACAAGTCGCGTACCAAATTCAGTGCGCGCATGAAGCTGATGGTTTTGCTCAAAAATTGCTCTGGAGCTCAGGAAAGATTACCTCAGCCGCAACAGATCAAATCGTTTATGCCGGTCCCAGCCTCGTTCCGCGGGATCGGATCATCTGGCGCGTCCGTGTCTGGGAGGCTGGCGGAGAAATTTCTGCTTGGAGTGAACCGGCTTCATTTGGCGTGGGCCTACTCGAACAAACAGATTGGACCGCCTTGTGGATCAGCGCGCGCGATGACCACGCGTTTACCACTAAAGAAAATATCCAGAATTTTACCGACGATCCTAAGCGCGGGCAAATTGTGCTGACCCCAGCGAAATATTTTCGCCAAGTATTTCAGGCCCCGCAGATTGCCCGAGCCACTCTGTATGCCACTGCACTCGGAGTTTATACACTCGAGGTTAATGGCCGCCGCGTATCTGAGGAACGACTAGCGCCGGGCTGGTCCGCTTATCAACGACGAATTCATTACCAAACTTATGATGTCACAAAATTATTACGCGCCGGCAAGAATGCGATCGGCGCGACCCTCGCAGATGGTTGGTATGCGGGCTACGTCGCCTACGGCTTGCTAACCGGTCAGGAGGGCCTCGCCCCCGGCATCGATGGACGTTATTATTATGGAATATCTCCAGCAATCCGCGTCCAGTTAGAGTTGGAACTCACTGACGGCACGCGCCAGACCGTCAGCACTGACCAGCAGTGGAAAACAGCGCTCGGGCCTATCACCGAAAGCGATATTCTTATGGGAGAATCTTACGATGCCCGTCGAGAGTTGCCCGGTTGGACAACGCCTGAGTTTGATGATGCCAAGTGGGCCCTGGCCGTTTGTAAAACGGGCACGGCCTCAAAAATTGAGCCCCATCCCGGTGTACCTGTTCGAGCGATTGAAGAAATGGCCGCCCGCACCGTCCACGAATTTAAACCAGGGGTCTTCATCTTTGATCTTGGACAAAACATCTCGGGCGTAATCCGGCTCAAGGTGCAGGGTAAATCTGGGGACAAAGTGACCATCCGTTATGCTGAAGTCCTTCATCCGGATGGTAGTCTCAGCACTGAAAATCTCCGCAGCGCACGCGCGGTGGACACGTACATCTTGAAAGGTGATCCGGCAGGTGAAATCTGGACTCCAGAATTCACTTATCACGGCTTTCAATATGTTGAGCTTACTGGTTTTCCCGGCCAGCCAACCAGCGAGGCGGTGACGGGTATCGTCATTCATTCTGACACCCCACGCCACGGCCGCTTCGCATGCTCTGACCCGATGCTCAATCGTCTCTATCAAAACATCGTTTGGACTCAGCGGGCTAATTTTTTTGAAATGCCCACCGACTGTCCCCAACGCGATGAGCGCATGGGCTGGACCGGCGACGCGCAAATTTATGTCCGCGCAGCCACCTTCAATGCCGACATCGCTTCCTTTTATACTAAGTGGCTGCGGGATTTGAACGACGATGCCTGGGACTATGGGGCCTACCCTGCCTATGCCCCCCGACCACTCGCTCGCCCTAATGAGCACCACGCCGCCGGCTGGATGGATGCGGGCGTGATTTGTCCATGGACTATCTGGCAGGTTTACGGTGACACCCGCGTGGTCACCGAACATTGGCGAAAAATGAATGATTTTATGGAATGGCGTAGAAAGCGGGATCCCCAGTTTAAAGGCTCCAGCGATGATTGTGGCTTCGGCGATTGGCTATCGCTCGGTGCCGTGAAAACCCCGATCCCCTTCATTGACCTAGCTTATCATGCATATGATGCCCACTTGATGGCAGAAATGGCTCAGGCCACTGGCCAAACGGCTGACGCAGCTAAATACACCGCACTCGCCTCCACGGTTACCGCCGCTTTTCAGCAAGCCTATCTACTCCCTGGCGGCAAGCTCAGCGTCCACAATCAGTCAGCGTACGCGATGGCCTTATTTTTCAACCTCATCCCCATCGACCAGCGCGCCGCTAGCTCAGCCCATCTCGCCGCACTGATAACGGCCAACGACAATAAAATGACCACCGGCTTTATCGGTACACGCCCGCTTTTGCCCGCGCTCTCAGCCAGCGGTCATCATGATCTCGCCGGCATATTGATGCAGCAACATGCCTATCCCAGCTGGGGCTATGAAGTAGATAATGGCGCGACCACCATCTGGGAACGCTGGAATTCCTACACCAAAGGAAGCGGCAGCCATGAGCCAAGCATGAACTCATTTTCCCATTACGCCTTTGGGGCAGTAGCTGAATGGATGATGGCTGACCTCGCCGGCATTGACCGTTCAGCCCCCGGATTCGACCGCATTCGCATTGCTCCGCGCCCCACGGGAACGATTACCCAAGCCGAAGCCTCCATGGAAACTCGCCACGGACCATTGGCCGCTTCCTGGAGAATTGCCGACGGGGAGTTCTTTGCCCAAATTACCGTCCCACCCAATACCACGGCCGAGGTAACCTTACCGGTGACAGGCAAAATCAAGGAAGGCGGCACCAGCGCGCAAGGGCGACCCGGTATCCGCGAGATCAAAGCCAACCAGCTGACGCTCGGATCAGGCACCTATCAATTGAGCGCTCACTACTGATTACGGCCGGCGACCCTTTTCATTTCGCCGCCCCGACATTGCTCTTCTCAAATCACCCACGAGCCATATCGGTCTCCGCGGACAACTTCCTAAAGCGTAGCCTAGCGGAAGATTAAAAAAGGCGCACCCTACGGTGCGCCTTTGTCTGGCCAAAAAATTACTGGGATCAGCGGACCACAAACGTGATGTAACGGAAGGCACCGCGATAATAAACGAAGGCTAGATTGCGCCCATCCCGCAGCTCGCGCTTGGCCGAAGCGAGATCGGTGACCGGCACGCGATTCAATTGCACAATCACCGCCCCTTGCGGGAATATTTGCCGGTAAGCTGAACTTTCAGCTACTTCGGTCACAACCAGGCCATCCACTCGCTCATCGATGCGCATTTCCTTACGCACCTCGGGACTCAGCGCCGTCACGGTAACCCCCGGCAAGAATTCCCCGTTAGCCAAGCTATCATCAGGCAATTTACCTAGAGTCACTTCTTTGCTCTCCGGCTTACCGCCGCGGATATATTTTACGGTGACTTTCGTTCCGGGCAAAGTCTGGGCGATGACGAGTCGCAGATCATCCCGCGTGGAGACCCCTACATCGTTAATTGCGGTTATGATGTCCTCACGCTTCAACCCTGCCTTGGCGGCCGGGCCATCGGCGGGATTCAGATCAGTAATCACCACTCCTTTTGTGTCTTTGGGAAGACCAAACCCCTCCGCTTCATCAGCCGTCAGCGCTTGGGTCTGCACCCCGAGATAGCCCCGGGAAACGGTGCCCGTCTCGAGGAGACTGCTCATAATGCTGTTCGCCAGATTAATCGGGATGGAAAAACCGATACCGATATTGCCTGAGGACGTAGAAATAATAGCGGAATTGATACCCACGAGCCGACCGCGCGCGTCGATCAACGCACCGCCCGAATTCCCTCGGTTAATGGCTGCATCCGTCTGGATGAAATCCTCATAACCGGCGACCTCTTCGAGAATACCGACCCGCCGACCAGTCGCGGAGACGATTCCCATCGTAACCGTCTGCCCAACCCCGAGAGGGTTTCCGATGGCGAATACAATATCACCCACGCGAAGCTTCGCGCTATCGGCCAAAGTGGCAGCCGGCAGATTCTCGGCGTCGATCTTGATGACCGCCACATCAGTTTTGGGATCAGTCCCGATCACCTTTGCGGTCAATTCGCGCTCGTCGTTGAGCAATACCTTCAATTCATCCGCTCCCTCCACCACGTGATTATTCGTGATGATATAGCCATCTTTGGAAACAATGACGCCAGAGCCAAGTCCGCGTTGCGTCTGCTCCCCACCCTTCAGGCCTTGCTGACGGAGGAATTCCGGCACTTGTTGCTGCACCAGTTTGCTTGAATAAACTGAAACTACCGCTGGGCGGATGCTATCCAAGGCGTCGGCATAACTCGTAACGATGGCCGACTTAATTTCACTGATGGGCGTGGCATCAATTTTAAGGACGGGCTTCTTGACGACATTTATTCCCTTGGTCGCCGCAGGTTGATCGGTGGTAGCCCCGTTAGCGGCCAGACCGATGGAGGAGAGGAACAACGCCGCCGCTAAAGCCGCCAAAGATATTTTCATAATAGAATAGTGCGCACCAAGACAGCCGCCGCAAGGGGCAGTTCCACCCTAAATCA
This sequence comes from Opitutaceae bacterium, assembly GCA_005787865.1. Lineage (GTDB taxonomy): Bacteria > Verrucomicrobiota > Verrucomicrobiia > Opitutales > Opitutaceae > Lacunisphaera. The sequence goes on from SXZN01000194.1 coordinate 4,583, forward strand.
GAAGCCCTTGATTTTAAATAAGCTAGTAACGCTTTCGTTAGTATTAATCCGCAAAATAGCCTCACCCAGCAAAGGCGCGATGCTGAGCACCGTAATCGGCAAACCCCGGGTTTCAATCGGCACCGAATTGGTGGTGATCAGCTCATCAATCAAACCACCCTGGAGGCGTTCGTAGGCTATTTCATTGAGCACACAGTGACTCACCGCGGCGCGGATACTTTTGGCACCATGCTCTTTCAAGATTTTAGCGGCCGCCGTAAGCGTGCCAGCTGTTTCCGTAATATCATCAACCAGCAGCACATCGCAGCCATCGACCTCACCCACGATGCTCATGGCCTTGACCGAGGTCGAACTCGTACGCTTTTTTGCCACCAGACCCAAGGAAGCGCCCAAGACATCGGCATAGGCTGAGGCCATTTTCATCCCCCCGATATCAGGAGAAAACACCACCAAATTGTTAAAACGCTGCGTCGCAAGATACTGAAAGAAAACGGGTGAAGCAAAAAGATGGTCTACCGGAATATCGAAAAAGCCCTGAATTTGCTGACTATGTAAATCCATCGTCAGCACGCGGTGCGCGCCTGCTGACATGAGCAAATTAGCCACCAGTTTAGCCGTAATCGGCACGCGCGGTTGATCCTTACGATCTTGGCGGGCGTAACCGTAAAAGGGAATGACCGCCGTAATGCGCTGCGCCGAAGCCCGCTTCGCGGCATCGATCATAATCAGCAGTTCCATCAAGTGATGATTGGTCGGCGGACACGTAGACTGGATGAAGTAAGCATCTGCGCCGCGGATGTTTTCATTAATTTTGACGAAAGATTCACCGTCGGGAAAGCAACTTACCGTCGCATCGCCCAAGGGGACGCTGATGGACTGGCAAATCTCCTCTGCCAGTGCGCGATTGGATGAGCCAGAAAATATCTTGAGCTTCGTGTCCGTCATGGCCTGCTAATTAACGGAGAAAGGGGCGAGCGTGAAGGTTATTTTATTTTTTCTCACCGCTACTGATTAATTTGTAACTCGGCCATCACTACACGGGGACTGGGGTTAAATTTTATGACAATCTTTGCCGAATCAAATGCTTCAGTTACTCGGAGATGATAGCCTGCGACGCTCTGCGCAGGCGGTGAACATCCGATCGACGCTGATTGCAGCACCGTTGTTGGCCACTGACGGCCTTTTGCGCTGACAGCATATTCGTCTCAAGCGATGTGCTTAGTGCAAATTCCTAGCTAGTATACGCGCCCACGCTGGGCATAAAAAAGCCCTGTTCCAATGAACAGGGCCAGAGCGGGGGCAGCAGTTACTTCTTCTCGCTGTCAGGCGCGGCCGCAGCCGCAGCCGCCACCGTTGGCTTAGCGACAGGAGCGGGCCGGTCCTTATTTACCTCTAGCACCACTTCTTCCGTCATGTCGTAGGAGGGATCAGCATAAAGCACGCTAGGAATGCCAAAGAGAGTCGGGCCAGATTTATCAACGACCAAAGTTGCGCCGCGAAGCTTGGCCAGGTTATTGACGATCTTGGTGATTTCCTCGAGGAGGAGATCGCGATGGGTCTTGATCCGCTGCTGCAGCGAACGCTGGGTGTTAGTCCGGAAATTCTGCACTTCACCCTGCTTACGCTGAATGTCTTCCATTTTTTTCTGGGCATCGGCTCCGGCTTTGTTGCGGGCTTCAACCGTCAAGACGGTGTTGTTAGATTGCTCCGTGAGCTCCTTATATTCGTCAACCATCGACTGACCCTGTTTATTAAGCTCCTCGACCTGTTCGGTCGCTTTTTGCTCAGCATCGCGAAACTTGAGGTTGGCCTCTTCCGTTTTGTAATGGCTGTCGTAAACTTTAGCCATGTCGACAACGACGAGCTTAAACACTGGCTGCGCGAGCAGAGCGATCGAACTAGCGCCGAAAGCGGCCAAGGTGAGGAGGGAGCGGATCATCTTATTCATAGCGGGATGGATATATGCGGGGTTAGAAGCGGGTACCAAAAGAGAAGTTAAATTGCGTCCCCTTTTTGTTAAATTTATCGCTGGTCAAGGGAACACCAAAATCGAGGCTGAGCGGGGCGCCGGCGACAAAGAGGCGGAGACCGAGCCCGACGTTGTCGTTGTATTGGGCGGGGCTAAAGTCGTACGCATCTTTGTTGGCAAAGCCCCCATCGTAGAAGAAGGCGAAGCGGACCGGCTTAACGACATCGAAAGAATATTCTAAGCTGACAAACCCATAGGTTTTACCGCCAATGGGTTCACCGTTGGCATCCTTGGGCCCGACGGTGCGAAACTCGAAGCCGCGGAGCGTTTGCGGGCCGCCCAAGAAGAATCGATCGTAGAAGGGCACATCCGGAATATAACTAAAGCTCTGAGTTTGGGCGACCCCCTGGCTATCAAAATAGTTGATGGTTTTAGTCTGGCTCTTTGCGCTGGCGCCAAAGCTCTCGGTTACACCGACTCGCCCAATCAAAGAAATCACTTGCTCCTGGAATTCAGCAATGGGAAAGAATTTCGAACCACGGAACTCCATTTGATAATAATTATTGTCTCCCCCGAGCGGACCGCCGGCCACATTGAGGGAAAGCGATCCATAATTACCGCGCGTCGTGTTGATCATTTTATCGCGCGTATCTTGCGTGAGGCTTAGCCCGACTTTGGAGGTGCTCGTTTTGCCGGAAGCAGCCAGGATCGGGAATGGCGCCTCCGCCGCGACGTTGCCGATATCTACCACCTCATAGACGTACGAGAGCCGTCCCTCGAGCCAGTTGAATAGCCGCTTGCGCAGGTAAACTTCTGCGCCCGTACGGATTTCTTGATAATAAGAACTGTTATATTCCGAGGTCGTGCGAAAAGCCTGAAAGCCTAAAGCCAACTCACGCTCGAACAACCAAGGTTCTTCGAAAGCGAGGACGACCTCACTACTTTGGGAACCAATCTGGAAACGCAGGCGGAATTTTTGGCCATCCCCTTGGAAAAATGACCGGCGATTAAATAAATCGAAATTGGATTGGGTGATCTCCGCAAAGACCACCGCGCGCTCCAGCGAACTAAAGCCAGCGCCGAAAGTCAGGTTGCCGGTGCGGGCCTCGCGGACGGAAATCTTTAAATTGCGGCGGCCAGGAATGTTGGTCGACTCCGGCGTCACATTAATGGGGTCCTCGAAGAAGCGGGTATTTTCTAGGCGCAGCTTGCTAATTTTTAGCATCACTGAGCTGAAAACATCACCGGGTCCGATCACCAGTTCGCGCAAGATGACAATGCTCTTGGTCTTACTATTACCTTCAATCTTTACCGACTCGACTTGGAACTTCTCGCTCTCGTTAATTTGATACTCCAGATCGATATTTCCAGTTTGCAAATTGGGTTTCCGCACCAAGCGCACGCGAGTTTCTAAGTAACCATCGCGACCATAAAACTCCTCCATTGTTTCGACGTCTTTATCCAACTTGGAAGGCGTGAAAACATCGCCTTTTCGCTGCCGCGGCAGATAGTTCAATAAACGCGCGGGATAGAGTTTGTTGCCGGTGAAGGTGATATCACCGATTTTATAGCGGCGGCCTTCGTTCACTCGAATCGTAATGACCAGTCGATTCGGCTTCGGATAATCAAAGGAGATTTTGTCCTCAGCAATTTCGACATCGAGATACCCCTCTTCCTTAAAATAATCGCGCAGTTTCTCGAGGTCGGTATCAAACTCGTCATCTTTTAATCGGCCGCCGCCAGTGAGCCAGGAGAACATATTCCATTTCTTGGTCTCGATCTCTCCGCGAAGCTTGCGGGCTTTGACATGGTCGTTGCCGATAAAATTAATGGTGCTGATGCGGACCTTAGCGCCTTCGCGCACCTTGAATGTGACCGTGGCGAAACCTGTGCTCCGGTTGCGGTCCAAGCTGAAAGTCACTTGGGCCTGATTGAAGCCATTTTTCTGATAAAATTCGTAGATCTTCTGTGCATCGTCCTTGATCTGACGTTCGTCCAGCGCCCCGTTAGCCACGGTCTTGATCTCTTTCTGTAAACGCTTCTCCTTGTATGCTTTATTACCCTCATAGCGCACCGCGAGCACTCGAAACTTAGGAGTCACTTCCAAGATTAAATTCACCCCGTTGCCAGCAATCGTCTCACGCTTGACCTCAATAAATTCAAACAGGCCGGTCTTGTAGAGTGAGCGGATGTCGCGATCGATCAGCGACTCATCAAGGTCCGTATCTTCGCGCAGGGCCATATTAGCCCGCACGATTTGCTCGTTAACATTGGCCATGCCCACGAACTTGATGGCAATGGTTCCAATATGATAAACTGGCTCAGCCTCGGCGGGAGGTTGGTCTGCAGCAGTTTGGGCCACGGCCAGCGCCCATCCCGAAAACAGGGAAATTGATAGAAGCAGAACCCGAAAAATCGGGTTATGGTGTGAAGTTTTCAAAGCGTGTAATTTCTTGAAGGAAAGTTAGTTTCAAATCACCTACCGGTCCATTGCGCTGCTTGGCAACGATTAAATCCACGGCGTTGGCAGCCGTCTGAAATTTCTCATCAGCATCTTTAGGGCGGGATAGCATTATGACGACGTCGGCATCTTGCTCGATGGAGCCAGATTCACGCAAATCCGACAAGCGGGGAGTGCGATTATCCTTTTCCGACGAGCGGTTTAGCTGACTAAGAACAATAACGGGGAGATCTAGTTCCTTCGCCATCGCCTTTAATCCGCGAGAAACTTCTGCGACCTGCTGCTCACGCGGGGCACGCGGATCGGTGCCATTGATGAGTTGAAGATAATCAACGATGACTAAGCCGAGCTTTTTGCGGGCGTATATGCGTCGGGCTTTAGCCCGCATCTCCATGATAGTTAAAGAGCTAGAATCATCTACTAAAATGGGGGCTTTCTTGAATTCCTCTGCAGCCTGACCGAGAGCGTTGACCTCCCGACCGTCGCGACCGACCAAACCGTCGCGCAGCAATTTCATATTCACCCGCGAGCGAGCACAAAGCATACGCAGCGCGAGTTGGGCTGAACTCATTTCAAGCGAAAAAATAAGCGTGGGCACCGGATCACCTTTGCCGGGCTTAGGGAGCGCGGCCGCTTCTGCAATGTTGAGCGCAAAACTGGTCTTACCCATCGAAGGACGGGCCGCGATGATGATCATCTCCTGCCGCTGAAAACCAAAGGTCATCGCATCGAGGTCCTTAAACCCTGAGGTTACCCCAGTCAGCTCACCCTTTTTCATGAGTAGCTTTGCGATGACTGTATTAGCCTCCTTGATCGACTCCTTGAGTTCTTGAGCACTGTCGCTCACGCGATCTTGAGTTACCTTGAAAAGATCTTGCTCAACCTTATCGACGAACTCCTCGAGCCCGCCGGAAAAGCTGTAAGCTTGTTCAACCGCCCCCGTCGCCACTTTAATCAGCTCACGCAGGAGGTGCTTTTCCCGAACCTTCTCAATAAAATAGCCAGCATGTGCCGTGGTCGGAATCTTATTGGTGACCTGCATCAGGTAGGCGAACCCACCAACGGCCTCTAACTGACGGCGAGTTTTCAATTCCTCGGCGAGCACTTCAAGCGTCACCGGGGTGCTCTTTTGATAGAGCTCAATGATTACCTCAAAAAGCAGGCGATTCGCTGGCACATAAAAACAATCACCCGCTAAACGGGCTTCCAAGCAGCGGGCCACGGTGTCGCTGCCATCGAGCAGACAACACGCAATAACATGCTCCTCGGCCTCTGTGCTATATGGCGGAGATCGATCCGGCCGAGCAGACGGCAGGGTCTGCTCAGCCGCTGGCTGACCACGCCGGGAAATATCGGGCGCTTGGGCCATGTCCGGTCAAAATCGAACGTCGCTGAGACGTTACTGAGCAGCCGGCTCGATCGGGTTTTCGGAAACGACGTCGATCGACAACTCGACGCTGACTTTAGCGTGCAACTTGATCTTCACTTCGTGTTTACCAAGCGTCTTGATCGGATCGCCCAGGTGAATGCGGCGCTTCTCAATAGTAATACCAGCGGCCACCAGCTTCTCATGGATATCATTCGAAGTGACGGCGCCGAAGAGTTTGCCGCCCTCGCCCGTTTTAACGGCGATGGCGATACCCACCTTCTGGATCTGCTTGGCCAAGGCCTGGGCCCCATCGAGCTCTTGGACTTCGCGGAGACCGCGGGCCTTCTTCAGGGCTTCGACGCGTTTGCGATTAGCCACGGTGAGCGGCACTGCTTTGCCTTGGGGCAAAAGATAATTACGCGCGTAACCGGCGCGAACTTTGACCTGGTCGCCTTCGGCGCCAAGGCCGTCGACCGGTTTGAGGAGGAGGATTTCGTGATTAGCCATGATCGGATCTGGGTTGATGAATTGAGTTTAAATTAATGGTAAGTCGGTGCCTTAAAACGGCACGTCTTCGTCGAGATTTTCCTGCGCGGCAGGAGCGGCAGACTTTGGGGCGCTGCTGCGGGGAGCAGGAGCGGCATAACGGGGCTCGCTGGCGCCCTCCCCACCTGCACCTGGCGCGCCACCATCAGCTCGACCGCTACCAAGAAATTGGAAATTCTCTAAAACAACCTTCATCCGACTACGCTTCTCCTTGGTTGTCTTGTCTTCCCATTGATCGAGCCGCAAACGGCCTTCGACAAATAGAGGGCGCCCTTTGGTGCAATATTTAGCAATGGTCTCACCCTGCTTACTCCAAGCCTCGACGTCGATGTAAGTAACCTCTTCCCGCTCGCCACCGCTCTCGTCCTTGAATTTACGATTCACGGCGAGGCTGAACTGACAAATGGCCGTGCCCTTGGGCGTGACCCGCAATTCGGGATCGCGCGTCAAATTGCCGATAAGCATCACTTTGTTAAGATTGGCCATGGTCGTTGGGGGGGGGTAAAGAGAGGCCGACTTAAACGTTCTGCACCAGTGCGCGGTAGACTGTGCTGTTCAGCCGCAGGCGCTCGTGCAGTTGGGCCGGCGCCGCCGCGGGGGCCGCGAAATTAACTTGAACATAAACGCCGCCAGGAAACTTATCGTCCGTTTTACGGACGAACTCGCGGCGGCCGAGATTTTCGACCGCGGTGACTTCGCCTTGCACGGCGACGATCTCTTTCTTCACGCTCTCGATGATTTGCTCCACGGAGTCTTCTTTACCGCGGTTATCGAGGATGATGGTGGCTTTGTAATTACGCTTGGTCTGGCTCATGGTGGTCTCGGCGGTTAAGGGTATTCATGGCTTCAGCCTGCCCGCGATTAATTAGCAGGCGGAGGCCGTCCACAAAGGTGGTTAGTTTTTGATCAATTAGTATGGTTTGTTCTAGAGAAAATTTTTCGAGCACAAAGTCTTTGATGTTCATCGCGGCGGGTCGCGGTGACCCGATGCCGAGCCGGTAGCGAACGAATCCGCTGCCGAGGTGCTCAAGGAGGCTGGCCACGCCGTTGTGGCCGCCAGCACTGCCGCTGACTGAAACTTTCACTCGGCCAAGGTCGATCGTGAGATCGTCGTAGGCGACAATGAGGGCATCGACCGCAATTTTATGAAAATTGAGCAAGGCGCGCAAAGCGCGTCCGCTATCATTCATAAAGGTTTGCGGTTTAACCAACAAGCGAGTGACCCCAGGCCGAGCGTCCCAACGAGCGATTTCGATCTCGAAGCGGGATTCAGTTTTCCACTTGAGACCTTCGGCGGCAGCTAATGCTTCAACTACGGTAAAACCGAGGTTGTGACGGGTGCCGGCGTATTCGCGCCCAGGATTGCCCAGACCAGCGATCAGCGTGATAGACATGACTCAAAGAACAGCGTGCAAAACGGCTGACCCGCGAACGGGCCGGCCGTGAACTGAAATTACTTCTTGGCCGGAGCGGCCGCTTTCGCGTCGCCCTTGCCAGCGGGAGCGGCCGCTTTCGCGTCGCCCTTGCCAGCGGGAGCGGCCGCTTTCGCGTCGCCCTTGGCCGCAGGAGCGCCCGCTTTCGCGTCGCCCGGCTTGGCCGCAGCATCGCCGGCGGCAGGAGTAGCGGTACCGTCGGCAGCAACGGCGCCCTCGACCGGGGCCGCGACCACCGCAGCAACTTCTTCGGCTGGCGGCTCGACGCAAAGGACGACGGTTTGATTTTTATCATCGAGGTACTCAACGCCCGCGATAGGGCTGAGTTCGCTGACGTGAATCGCTCCACCAACCTTGAGCTCGGCGACATTAACTTCGATGAAATCAGGCAGATCCTTCGGCAAGCAGCGGATGCGCAAGCGATGGGCGGCGGTCTCGAGAATACCACCCTCAGTCTTGACGCCGTAAGCTTCGCCGACGACGAGAATGGCAACATTGATAATCATCTTCTCATTTTCCTTCACTTCTTGGAGGTCGAGATGGAGATATTTATCGGTGATGGGATCGCGTTGAATTTCCTGTAAAAATGCGAGCGCAGAAGCTCCGGCCTCGCGCTTGAGCTCAATGAGAGCGGAGCGGCCCGAGATCGCCTTGCGCAATTTGATAAATTCCGGCGCATTAACAGCCAGATTCTGCGCCTTCGTATGCTTGCCATAGAGAATCGCGGGGATTTTCTCGGCTTTACGTAAACGACGGGAAGCGCTGCGACCTGTGCCCTCGCGGGGCGTGACAGTAAGTTGGTATGTTTTCATAGTTTCGTTCCCCCTGTGACTCCGGAATTGGAGGCAGGCGTAATGGAAAAGGATGCAGAGTTGACAAAGCGCTGGGCAGAGATGCAACCAAAACTTTTCTCCCCCTAGTAAAAACAGCCATTTTTACAGGAGAGAGAGATTGACAAGGCCGCCAGCTCCTATCTTTTTGGCCATTCTTCAGTTAAATTGCCTGGTAGCTCAGTGGTAGAGCAGGTGACTGTTAATCACTTGGTCGCTGGTTCGATCCC
>SXZN01000195.1 GCA_005787865.1 Opitutaceae bacterium
ATTATTTGCCTTCCAGTATTTTTAAAACCTCAACGTTCAACCTCTCTTAATTATGGCGCGTCCCATTACTCTTTTCACCGGCCAATGGGCCGACCTACCCCTCGAGCAACTGGCCCCGTTGGCTAAAAAGCTCGGCTATGACGGCGTCGAGCTTGCTTGCTGGGGCGACCATTTCGAAGTCGATCAAGCCGGTTCGCCGGATTATCTCCGAAAAAAATGGGAACTCCTCTCGGATCATGGGCTGACGTGCTACGCTATTTCTAGTCATTTGGTTGGTCAGGCGGTTTGCGATTTAATCGATGAGCGGCATCAGGCGATTCTGCCGCCGGATGTCTGGGGTAATGGTGAGCCCGAAGGCGTTCGCCAGCGGGCGGCCAAGAAGCTGGCCCAGACCGCCAAGGCGGCGCGGGCCTTCATGAATGCCCAGCCAGGGCGCTCGGCGGCCAAGCAAGCACCGGCCATCGTTAATGGCTTCACCGGATCATCCATCTGGCATTCGATTTACGGTTTTCCGCCCACGTCGCAGGCTTATTGGGAAAAAGGTTTCCAGGATTTTGCGCGACGCTTTGGCCCGATTCTCGAGGAATTTGAAAAACAAAATACCAATTTTGCCTTGGAGGTTCACCCTACTGAAATTGCGTTCGATCTCGCGAGTGCGGAACGGGCGCTGGCGGCGGTGAAGGGGCATAAGCGTTTTGGCTTTAATTATGATCCCTCGCATCTGGGCTACCAAGGCGTTGATTATGTTAAATTCCTTCGGACCTTTGGTTCGCGAATTTTCCACGCGCACATGAAAGATGTGTGGTGGGGGCACGGGGATGGCTCGGTCGGCACTTTCGGCGGCCACACGAATTTTGGCGATGCGCGGCGCGCTTGGGACTTCCGCTCAATCGGACGCGGGGATATCAATTTTGAAGAAATTATCGTTGCGCTTAATGATATCGGCTACGCGGGTCCATTGTCGGTTGAATGGGAAGATATTCGCATGGATCGACAGCATGGCGCGGCCGAATCCTGCGCCTTTCTCCGCAAATTAGATTTCGCCCGCAGCCAGATCGCGTTTGATGCGGCTTTTGACAAAAAGAATCAATAATTCGCCGCGGCATCGCTCCGCGCAGGCACGGGCCAGCGCTGGGCGCGGTCAGAGCAATCGTCTCGCCACTCCTTAATCTATTAGCTTATGAATCGTAAACTTCGTTTCGGCATGATCGGTGGTGGGCGCGGCGCTTTTATTGGCGCGGTGCATCGCATCGCGGCTATTCTGGATGGCCAAGCCGTTTTAGTTGCGGGGGCTTTTTCGAGCGACGCGGCGCGCTCGCGGGCCTCCGGCGAGGATCTTTTTCTAGATCCGACCCGGGTCTACGGCAGCTACCAGGAAATGGCGAAAGCGGAAGCGACTAAGCCCGCGGCTGAGCGTTTAGATTTCGTCGTGATTGTGACGCCGAATCACCAGCATTTTCCACCGACGAAATTATTTTTAGAAAACGGCTTTAATGTCGTTTGCGACAAACCGGTTACTTTTAACCTAGCGGAAGCGATTAAACTGCGGGCAATTGTGCGCCGCACGCGTAAAGTTTTTGTGCTGACGCATAACTACACGGGCAACGCGATGGTCAAGCAGGCGCGTGAGATGGTGCGTACGGGTAAGCTCGGGGCCATTCGCAAAGTGGTGGTGGAGTATCCGCAAGGTTGGCTGGCCACGCGCTTGGAAGGCAGTGGGCAAAAGCAGGCAGCCTGGCGTACCGATCCCAAACGGAGCGGAGCCGCTGGTGCCATGGGTGATATCGGCACGCATGCCGAGAATCTCGCGCATTATATTACCGGCTTGGAAATCTCCGAACTCTGCGCCGATTTGACGTCTTTCGTGCCGGGTCGGCGGCTAGATGATGACGGCAATATCTTGGTTCGTTTTAAGGGCGGCGCGAAAGGTATATTGCACGCCTCGCAAATTAGCGTCGGGGAAGAAAATAATCTTAATATCCGCATATATGGAGAGAAGGCGGGCCTCGAGTGGCAGCAAGAGCACCCGAATGAGTTGCTGGTTAAATTTCCGGATCAGCCGAAGCAAACGTGGCGCCGCGGCAACGGTTACGTCGGTGACACGGCGAAGAAATTCACCCGTATTCCCGCGGGGCATCCGGAAGGCTACCTGGAGGCGTTCGCCAATATTTATCAGGAAGCCTTCCGCGCGATTCGGGCGGAGGTGGCGGGCAAAAAAATGCCCAGTGATTTAGATTTCCCGACGATCGATGATGGCGTCCAGGGCATGGCGTTCATCGACACGGTCGTGAAAAGCTCTGCTCGGGGCGCTAAGTGGCTTAACCTTCCGCGAACTTAACCGGCGGCATCTCGGGAAATAGATTTACGCGTCACCGCTTTTCGCTTCGCTCGTCCCATGGCAAAATGGCTTTTGGTGGATGGTTTTAATCTGGCGTTCCGGGCATTCTACGGAATGCCCGAGTTGACCCGCGCGGATGGTTTTCCGACCGGCGCTTTACATGGTTGGGTGAAGACGATGTGGCGATTGCAGGATCAAGAGAAGCCCGACGCGATGTTGGTTTTTTTTGACCTGGGCGGATCGCAAGATCGTTTGGCGCTGCATCCTGAATATAAGGCACAGCGTAAAGAAACGCCTGAGCCGTTGGCCCAACAAGTACCCGTCATTAAGGAACTGACGCGCGCGATGGGGTTAGTCGGGGTAGAACTCGACGGCGTCGAATCTGATGACCTAGTCGCGGCGCAAGCTCGGACGCTCGCCCGCGCGGGTCATGAGGTGTTGATTGTCAGCGCCGATAAGGATTTTGCGCAGTGTGTCGATGAACACATCAAACTCTTGGTGCCGCCGCCGACGGCTAATCCGAAGCTTGGCTGGCGCGTGCTCGATAGCCCAGGCGTAGTCGAGAAGTTTGGCGTACCGCCGGAATCGATCGCCGAATATTTAGCCCTCATCGGTGATACCTCGGATAATATTCCAGGCATTAGTGGGGTGGGGCCCAAAACAGCGCTGAAGTGGTTTACCGAATTTAAAAGCCTGGAAGGAATTATTGCTGGGGCCGCGCAGTTGAAGCCCGAGCGCTTCGGTCCCGTGGTGGCGCAAGAGGCGGAGAAATTGCGCCGCAACCTTAAGTTGACCACCTTGCGGACCGAGTTGCCTTTGCCTCCCCTGACGGCGGGAGAACCCGCGGCCGCGCAGCTTTTCGCCCTATTGGAGTCGCTCGAAATGCGCGCAAGTCTAGCTGAAGCGAAACTGCGCTACACTGGCCAGCAGGAACTTTTTTGAGCGATTGAGCGTCTGATTAATCGGCGGCCCGCCGCGGTTTTAGCTGCAGTGAGGGGGATCAAAGAGATACCCCACGCCATGTACAGTTTTCAAACAATCAAGGGTCACGCCTTGGCGAGCGTACATACTGCGAATTTTTACGATGTATTGATCCAGCGAACGACTCTGCAAATCAGCGTGCATGCCCCAGACTGCTTGTAATAATTCTTTGCGGGTGATGACGACGCCGCGGTGTGCGCTGAGATAAGCGAGAATGCCAATTTCCTTGCGGCCAATTTTGTGGCGAGTGCCATTGCTAAAGAGGATTTCTCTCAGCCCGGGATCAATTTGCGCGCCCAGCAAGTCAAAGGACGCGGGCACCGGCTTCGGGGTAATCGGCGTAGCCGCTTTCGCCTTGGCTTGGCGCAGCGTGGCGTGAATGCGGGTGAGGAGATCGGGGTAATTTAAGGGTTTGCTCAGGCCATCCGCCGCGCCCCGTTTGATTTTTTTGAGACGCTCCTCTGCGAGGCTGTTCCCCGTAATAAAAAGTATGGGTATATTTAGACCCTGCTGATTGAGCGCTTGGTACAGATCGCTGCCGCTGGGGTCAGGCGACGTGAGATCGATGAGCAGGAGACTGGCGACGTTATCTTGCAGGAAGCGCTCGGCGGGAAATCCCTGCGCGTAGCTTTGGACACTCAAACCCGCGGTGGTGAGTTGCTCGGTAATAATCTTGAGCAGCTCGGGTTCGTCGGCGACCACGACAATGAGAGGGCGAGATTCAGCACACATGGCGGGAACAGGTATAATTCCCTCTATGATAATAGTCGGGTAAGTCAAAGGCTAGTTCCACGCTGCGTCCGTTTGGAGCCGAGAGATTTCTTGTCATTCCGCGGCCGTGGCTTTCGCTGGTGGCATGAAAGTCACCCTCGGACTTCTGCAGCACGCGTGTACCGGTCACCCGGCGACTAATCTTAAAAAAACTCTCGCGCTTACCGCCCAGGCGGTGCGGGCCGGTGCGCAGATAATTTGTACCCAGGAACTTTTCCGGTCGCAGTATTTTTGCCAGAGTGAGGAGCATGCTAATTTTAAACTCGCGGAATCGATTCCGGGGCCGAGTACGGTGGCTTTTCAGCGTTTAGCTAAAAAGCATAAAGTCGTGATCGTGGCGTCGCTTTTTGAGAAACGATCGGCTGGTCTTTATCACAATACGGCGGTGATCATCGATGCGGATGGGCGCCTCCTTGGCCGTTACCGCAAGATGCATATACCCGATGACCCGCTGTTTTATGAGAAATTTTACTTCACCCCCGGCGATACTGGTTTTCGGGCGTGGCAAACTAAGTACGGCAAGATCGGCGTCTTAATTTGTTGGGACCAGTGGTATCCCGAGGCGGCTCGGTTAACGGCGCTCCAAGGTGCAGACATTATTTTTTATCCGACGGCGATTGGTTGGCATCCGTCAGAAAAGCAGGCGCACGGCGCTGATCAGCACGCGGCGTGGGAAATTAGTCACCGCGGTCATGCGGTGGCGAATGGATGTTATGTGGCCGCGGTCAATCGTATCGGTCGAGAAAAGCCGCTCGGCGGCGATGGG
>SXZN01000026.1 GCA_005787865.1 Opitutaceae bacterium
ACGCCGAGTGCGCTAGGTTTCCGGATGCCTGCCGAGTGGGAACCGCAAGCGGCGGTGTGGCTTGCTTGGCCGCACAATCGGGCGACTTGGCCAGGAAATTTTAGACCAATTCCCCGCGCTTTCGCTGCTTTAGTTGCCGTCATTAGTCGCTATGAGCTGGTGCGCATCAATTGTACCGCCGTCCTGCAACCGCGGGCGCGTCAGTGCTGCGTCCAGGCCGGGGCTGATCTGACGCGGGTTACTTTCTATGATCATCCGACTAATGATGCGTGGTGTCGCGATCATGGACCGATTTTTGTGCAACACCGCACCACGGGCGAAGTGGCAGTTACGGATTGGGCCTACAATGCGTGGGGTGGGAAGTATCCGCCTTATGATCTCGATAATAAAATCCCCGCCCGCATCGCGCAGAAATTAAAACTCCGGCGTTTCCAAAACCCGCTGGTGCTGGAGGGTGGCTCGATCGACGTCAACGGGCAGGGACTGCTGCTTACGACGGAACAATGTCTGCTCAACCCGAATCGCAATCCCCACTGCACGCGCACCCAGCTGGAGGAAAATTTAAAAGACTATCTGGGGATTAAGCAGGTCTTGTGGCTCGGGTCGGGGATTGAAGGAGATGATACTGATGGACACATTGATGATATCACGCGCTTTTACCGGGCTGATGGATTTGTGACGGCCATTGAACGGAATTCTCGCTCCCCTAATTATAAAGCGCTGCAGGATAATCTCAGCCGGTTAAAAAGTTTTCGCACACCGGCGGGGAAGAGATTTAAAATTGTCACGCTCCCCATGCCCAAGCCGATTGGGTTTCGCGGCCAACTCGTGCCCGCCAGTTACGCAAATTTTCTCATCATCAACGGAGCGGTGTTGGTCCCGCAATTTCGCCAACCTCGGCGCGATGCGGCGGCGTGTGCTATTTTGGGGGACTGTTTTAAAGGCCGAAAAATTATTCCGCTTGATTGCTATGATTTGATTTGGGGTCTCGGGACCTTGCATTGCCTTTCGCAACAACAGCCCGCGGACCTGGGCACGTTGGGTAAGCACTGATCGCTATGATTAACAAAAATATTTTATTGCTGCTGATTGGGGTCAGTGGGCTCCTCGGTGGTTGCAGTAGTATCGCGACACGAATGCAGGATCGCTACGTCGCCGTTGCGCCGCAGGAGCGCATCTTTGCGGCCACCCCTAAAATAGTTTACGAGGCCGCGCAGCTGGCAGTGAAACGCGTTGGGCTGTTGCTGGGACGGAAATCTTTCGCCAGCGGCCGGATCGAAGCTTATGCGCCGATTCGTTCGGGGGATCCAACGAGCGATGCTCGGCAGACTACGCTCAGCATTCGACTGGATGCTGCTGATCCAGCATCCACCCGAGTGGGCGTGTTGGTTTGGGAACACCTCCAAGGTGCTTTTCCCGGTGGGGTCAGCGAACAGGCCCTGCCTCAGCATAGCTTATATATAATGTATTTTGATGCCCTGGAACAGGTTTTGCGCGAGAATGGTAGCCTGAGATAAGCGATAATTCTCCAGCGTTTTCGCTTGCCGGTGAGGAAAGGATAGGGGACTTTTTCCCGCTTACGCGGTGTTCTTAGGTCAAGCCGGTGTCGCCGCAACACTCCCCCGGCTTGTTCGTTAGTCCAACCCTCAACCAATAAGGATCCGTTAGGATCCACGCCGGAAGGCAAGTGCTTTGGAGTAAGTGCCCGCCATTCCGACCACAGTCATCATGAGTTCGTTAATGCAAGACCTGCTCGCCCAGAGCTCCTTCGATAAGTTGAAGGAAGGCTCGATTGTCTCGGGCGTTATCACTGAAATCCGCGCCAATGAAGTAGTCGTCGATATCGGCGGCAAAGCTGAAGGCGTTATCTCTGCCAATGAATTTGCCGATTTGGGCGAATTACAAATTGGCTCTAGTATCGAGGTTATCCTCGAGAAACTCGAGGATCGGGAAGGTAATCCGATTCTCTCCTACGAACAGGCCCAACAGAAAAAGAATTGGGAAAATATTCTGCAGAAGTGCCAAGAGGGCGCGATCGTCCCCGGCCGCGTTAAAGCTAAGGTCAAAGGTGGTCTCATCGTCTCCATCGGCGTTGATTCATTCCTGCCAGCTTCGCACATCGATATTCAGCCCCCGAAGAACCTCGATCAATACGTCGGCCAGACCTACGATTTCAAGGTTCTCAAAATCAATCACGAGCGCCAGAATATCGTGTTGTCCCGCCGCGAGCTCATCGAAGAGCAACGCATCAACAAGCGCCGCGATCTCCTCGAGAAATTGCAACCCGGCCAGGTCCGTAAGGGTATCGTTAAGAACATCACTGATTTCGGTGCGTTCATCGATCTCGACGGTATGGATGGCTTGCTACACATCACGGACATGAGCTGGGGCCGCATTGGCCATCCGTCTGAGATGCTGAAGCAGGGCGAAGAAATTGAGGTCATGATCATCGACATCAACCGCGAGAAAGAGCGGGTGTCCCTCGGCCTGAAGCAGACCAAGAATAATCCTTGGGATAATATCGATCACAAGTTCCCCGTGGGCTCAAAGATCCACGGTAAAGTGGTCAATCTCGTGCCCTACGGCGCCTTTATCGAACTCGAGCCGGGCGTGGAAGGCCTCGTCCACATTACCGAAATGTCTTGGACCAAGCGGATCAGCAAACCTTCCGAACTACTCAAGGTCGGTCAGGAGCTCGACGCCGTGGTGCTCGGTATTCAGAAGGAAGAGCAGAAAATCTCGCTCGGCCTCCGTCAGCTCGAGACCAATCCGTGGGATATGGTGCGCCACAACTATCCGGTGGGCGCCCGCGTTCACGGCAAGGTGCGCAATATGACCACCTACGGCGCCTTCGTCGAACTCGAGGAAGGTATCGACGGTATGGTGCATGTCTCCGACATGTCCTGGACCCGCAAGATCAACCATCCTTCCGAAATGCTCAAGAAGGGCGACGAAGTGGATGCCATCGTGCTCGACCTCGATCCTAGCCAGCAGCGCATCAGCCTCGGCATGAAGCAGCTCGCGACCGATCCTTGGACGGATATCGATAGCTTCTTCCGCATTGGTGATGTGGTTCCTGGGGTAATCTCCAAGATCACCACCTTCGGCGCCTTCATCGAATTGAAGGATGGCATCGATGGTCTCGTGCACATCAGCCAGATTCAGGAAGAGCGTATCGATAAGGTTAAGGATGTGCTCAAGCCTGGTCAGGAAGTGCAGGCTCGGGTCATCAAGATTGATCGTGAGCAACGCCGCATTGGGCTCAGCATTAAGGCCGCGAATTACTCGGCCGAACAGCTCGCTCAGGAGACGGCGACCTACGACCAGTTCGCCAAGACCACGGGTGCTTCCGATATGACCAACCTCGGCGATATCTTCGACGAGGCTTCGAAGAAGGAATAAGCATCATCCCGCGGTCGCTTCGGCGCACCACGGCATAAAACTTCAAGGCGCTCGACGAAATTCGGGCGCCTTTTTTTGCTTTTATGCTTCTGCATGAGGGCAAAGCCGTAATGCTGACGTGGTGATTCCTTCCCTTAAGTTAAAGCCCAACGCCAATTCCCGTGTCTTGACTGGTCATCCGTGGGTGTTCGCCAACGAATGCATCGAACTATTACCGGCCGCTCACGATGGCGCCGTGGTGGAATGTCGGGATCGCACGGGTCGTTTTATCGGCACCGGGATTTATAATAGTAAATCGCAGATTGTCTGGCGGCGGCTGAGTCGCGACCGGGTGACGTTGGATGCCGCTTATCTGCGCACGGCACTGGAATGGGCCATTGCTCGCCGCGCGGGTCTCGGCGATTTCAAACGGCTGGTCTGGTCAGAATCAGATGACCTGCCCGGCGTGGTCGTCGACCAATTTGGGGATACCCTCGTGGTTCAAGTGCAGACCTTGGCGCTAGATAATTGCGCGGCCTTAATCAGCGAATTGCTAACCGAGTTGGTGCAACCGGCGGAAATTATTTTCCGTAATGATGCGAACATTCGCAAACTGGAAGGCTTGCCGCTGGAGGTGCACACTCGGTCCGGCGCAACCTGGGAGCCCCGTTGGGTCACGATTGATGGGCTTGATTATTGGTTGGACCTCCAGGGTGGACAGAAAACGGGTTTTTATCTCGATCAGCGGCTGCAACATGCGGCCGTCGCAAAATATGCGGCGGGCAACCGAGTGCTGGATGCTTTCTGTAATCAAGGTTCGTTCGCGCTGCATTGCGCCAAGGCAGGGGCCGCGTACGTTTGCGGCTTAGATAGCGCGTTTGATGCGGTGGGTCAGGCCAAGAAAAATGCTGAGCGCAACGGACTGACCGCTGAATTTGTGGCCGCAAATGTTTTTGATTGGTTTACCGCGCAACGTGAGGCCAAGCCGGTCTGGGATTTAATTATTTTAGACCCACCGCCTTTTGCGAAATCAAAGTCTGCTCTCGATGGGGCTTTGCGGGGTTATAAAGAAATTAATTTACGAGCCCTCAAAGCCTTGGCGCCTGGGGGCCTCTTGGCGACATACAGCTGTTCGCATCATATGCAGGATGCCCAGTTGCGGGAGGTCTTGGCGGAAGCCGCCGCAGATGCGAAGCGCCGCGTGCATGTGATCGAATGGTCACATCAACCCGCTGACCATCCGGTGTTGGTGACTATGCCCGAGAGCGAATACCTGCGCGGCTATATTCTCCGCGTTGAATAAGCCGACGCACTCGCCATCAGCGAGTCGCGTTGTCTAAATTACGGCGCGTCGTCCGCAACTGCTCGAGTTCCGCTTCGAGCATGGCCAGCCCTTGAAGGGTGGAGGGACGTTTCATGGCCTCGAGGACCGCGCGCTCGGTTTCAAGTAAGCTGACGCGACTGGCGGCCACCGCCGAAAGATGCGCGGCAGAATTACCGCCAAAGATTGCGGCGGTTTGAGCAAGTTTAGAATTATTGAGCGCCTTATCGAGCTCACTTGATTTTACTTTTTTCTTTTCGCGGGCGATCAGTTTATCGAGCTTCGTGATCGTGACATCGATTTCATGCACGCGGGTCTTGGTTACCTGAATGGTGGGTAACTCGATGGCCGGCTCGGGCGAGAGGGGGGTGGCGGGCGGGGTGCCCGCGGCAGTGCTGTCGTCGGCGGCCCAGAGGCTGGAGCCAAGGCTGATGCCGAGAACGAGTAAAAAAGGGCGGCCAAAATTAATATTCACAGAGGGGAACGTGCCGGCGTGGTCCAAGCCGAGCAAGAGTAGATCATCTTGGCGCCGGGGCTCTCGGTTGACTTAATTTCAGAAATGCCGCGCTGAAGCGTCCGCCGATCACTAATTGGTTAGCCGCGCTGAAATGATGAGTATTTACGTTGGGGAGATCATCCACATCGATCCAGGCGGCCGCAGAGATCGAATCCCCGATGGCCACCTGCGCCTGCCGCACGGTGGCCATCGGGGCATTATCGCCATTACCGGTGATGGCGCGGGCGATGGATGAATTCACGCTGCGGGCGAGCACGAAGGGCGTCGTAGAGGTCCCGTAACGAAGCCGCAGCCGGTCGATTAAGTTGCGCAGATTATCGGCGTAATGACTCGCCAGTGGCCCATGGATCGCATCGTCAATTCCTTGATGCCAAATAAATCCAGCGATGCGAATGGGGTAACCTTGCGCGCGGAGTTCAGCTAGGCGGCTATCGATGAATTGCATCCAGGAATCGAACAATGAGCCCCCTTCAGCCCAGGGCCAAGTCGGCGCACTGCGGCTGAAATTTGCATAGACTTTGATGATGGTGACATCGCGCCAGCCCGCGGCGTAAAGCGCGCGGGCAAAGCCGACTTCGGGACCATGCACGAGCTGATCTTTAGAACGCTGCGCCCGGAGCTCTCCCCAGGGTAGATAAAGCGGTGATTGCTCACCCGCGGGCAGGGGCGCAGTGGTCAAGCGGGTCGCGTGATCTGCTGCAGTCGGTTCAAACCCCGGCGGTGTGGCCACGACCGCATCAGATCCGGCCATGTTAGATTGGCCGGCGAAGAGAAGTACATTAATCACCGGTCGTTCCGCGGCGTTCGCCTCGGCTAGTGGTTGGCTACAAATTGCCACCGTCAGGGCGGCCAAAATTCGCCATGGCCAAATCAGCAATCGAGTGCTTATCGAGATGAAATTCACGAATCTGCGATTTTAATAAATCCTACGCCAGCTAGCGGCTGGGGGAGTGTCGGTGAAGAATGTGGCTTGGCCTCGATCATGAAGACCAAGCCACTCGTCGGAGGGGCAATTAAATTTTCCCGCCGTAGATCGCACTGGCGCCCAATTCTTCTTCAATCCGGAGGAGTTGATTATATTTCGCTACACGGTCGGTCCGGCAGAGTGAGCCAGTCTTGATTTGGCCTGCGTTGGTCGCGACGGCGATATCGGCGATGGTGACATCTTCCGTTTCGCCGGAACGATGGGAGATAACGGCGGTGTAGCCGGCTTCTTTGGCCATTTCGACGGCGTCAAAAGTTTCGGTGAGTGAGCCGATTTGATTTACTTTCACTAAAATCGAATTGGCCGTGCCGGTCTCGATGCCTTTTTTAAGAAACGCGGTATTGGTCACAAAAAGATCATCCCCGACCAGTTGCGTGCTCGAGCCGATGGCATCGGTCAGTTTTTTCCACGTGGTCCAATCGCCTTCTGCACAGCCGTCTTCGATGGAGACGATCGGATATTTTGCGACCAGCGCGGCGTAGAATGCGACCATTTGATCGCCGGTGAGCGAACGGCCATCGGATTTCTTGAACACGTAGCGATTTTTTTCTTTGACGTAAAATTCTGAGGCGGCGACGTCGAGGGCGAGGTTGATGTCTTTGCCTAACTTATAGCCGGCCGTTTTTACGGCGAGGGCGATCACATCCAAGGCCGCTTCGGTGGAGGCCAATTTCGGGGCAAAACCG
>SXZN01000027.1 GCA_005787865.1 Opitutaceae bacterium
CCTGTTTTTTTATGCTTAATATTAGTCGCGGCGAGCGTGGTGGGTATTAACCACACGGCAAAAGCATCCGGCGTTACCTCCGCCACCGTCAGCGAAATTCCGTCAATCGCGACCGAACCTTTGACGACCAAATAGCGATCAAAACCTACGGGCATAGTTACGCGCAAATAATAATCTTGGCCGCGCGACTCGAGCACTGCAATGCGCCCAAGCACGTCGATATGACCGGTCACAAAATGCCCGCCGAGGCGACTCGTCGGCCGCAAACTCAACTCGAGGTTCACCGCCGCCCCGGACTGAAGTTCAGCAAAATTGGTCAACCGTCGCGTCTCGGCGAGCACGTCAAACCACAACTGGCCCGCCGCAAATCGCGTTACGGTCAGGCAGCACCCGTTGACCGCGACGCTATCCCCAAGGGCGACCTGCTCGGAAATCTTAACCGCCGCGACCTGCAGCTTCCAAGCATCCGCCCCGAGGGTGAAAGCCCCCACCTGACCGACTTCTTCAATGATTCCGGTAAACATAAGAATTTAATTAACCCCCATCCGTCTCCCGAAGCAAGCCGGCGCAGCACTTTGAGGCAAGGCACTCACGATTAATTAAGTTTAACGCGCAGCACGGAAGTTTCGCCGGCGCGGCTGACAAGCAAAATGAATTCGGCGCGATTTTTTTCCGCTTCGATACTTTTAAGCTTAGCCACGGCTTGAGCATAACTCTTGATTTCATCCCCATCGATTTCGCGGATCCAATCGTCAGGGCGCAAACCAACAGTGGCTACTTGGCTGCCCGGTTTCACAAAATGCACGACCACCCCCTGTGCCTCCGTGGGTTTCGTGCGCTGCAAGATACTGTCCGCGGTGAGAAATTCTCGAATCGTAAAGCCCAACCGCTCAAAATAATGACGATCGGCCTCGCGGCTCAGCTTAGGCTCTTCGCCCAAATGAACCGTGATCGCCTGGTGCTCCGTCCCACGCCAGACGTCTAAAATAATCGCATCACCTGGCTGCCGCTGCAGCATCGCCTGAGTAAAGTAACCCACGACGACGCGATCGGGTTTAAAGCGGGGCAACGGCTGGCCATCAATCGCAAGCACGATATCACGTTCTTGCAGGCCCGCGCGTGCGGCGGGACTGCCCGCGAGAATATCGCTCACGACGACTCCCGATTTATTTTCAAGCTGGAGCAACTTGGCCACTTCAGGATCCATCGCCTGCAGCCCATAAACGCCGAGCCAAGCAATGGGGCGACCCGTAATCGAACGCGGGACTCGGCTAAGATAGGGTAAAACTTCCGTCGCCAGTAGGACAACGCTGCTTTCCTCAACATTGATCAGCAAAATCGGATTGCCGTGCTGATTGCGGGAAAAGAGGAGGTAGTTTTGTCCAAATGAATTTTGGGCTAAACCTGCAAAACACCCGGCCTGATCAAATACTGGCAGACCAGGACCCGCGACCTCGGTGCCGAGAATCGCGGTTTTCTGTGGCAGCTTCATGACGGTAGCAACCCGCGCGCTTAAAAAATAAGGTAAAAAATCTTCATCCTTATTCCGTAGCCCGATGCCCCACAACTCATCGCTCATCGCCGGATCAGTCGTCACCGCGGGGAAATGCGTGATGGGCACTAAGGCCGGTCGGAGCTTAGCTTCGACGCGCAAATAATGCCAACCAGTGAAAGCATCTTGCCCCAAATATTCCGCCCCCGCGGCCTCCCTGCTACCCGGGCGGTAAACTTTAAAATCCTTGAGCTGATCAGGTGCCACGTTGGGCAAAATCGCCGCCGCGGGTACAATAATCGTGCCCTGCCCATCGATGACCGTGCCTAAAACGAACACCGGCTGACGCTCGATCTCTGACTGCACAAAAAATTCTACGGCGACCACTGATTTGATTCGCTCGTTAAAGAGTTCGGAGAGGCCCGCCCCGCTGAGCGTCAAAGCCATGACCCAAGTCTGCAGAAATAAATGCCGCCAGAATCTCATGGCTTGATTACGTAGAGCGAAATCTGCCGATTGCGCTGTGCCTCGACGAGCTGCGGGCTCGGTTTAGTTTCATAAAGCGCATAAATCGCTTTGAGTTGCCCCAGCTCGGCCACGGGCGCGGTGCCAATTTTAGTGATAATGTCCCCCCGCGCGAGCCCCGCCTCCGCGCCCGGATAACCAGGCTGCACCCCGAGCACGACCACCCCGGATTCGTCAGTTAACTGATTCTCGCGAGCAAAGGCGCGCGTCACCTTGCGCACACTCAGGCCCCATTGCTCAAAAGCCCATTCCTCGCCCACGCGGCTCTCGAGCTTTTCCGTCACCATCGTTAAGGCGAGCAGCTGCGCCCCGCGTTTGACCGCCAACACGACCGTCGTACCGACCGGCAGGCTGGCGATAGTTTGCTGGATCGGCGGAAGCTGTTCCGGGAAACGCCCGTCAAGTTTTTGCCCATTGAGCGCCAAAACGACATCACCCGCGCGTAGACCAGCCCGCGCCGCGGGTGACCCCGGATCCACGCCGTTAATTAATAATCCATTATTAGCGGCGAGCGCGTAAAATTTCTCCAAATCCTGCAGGACGCCAGGCACGAGACCCAAGTAACTACGGATGATACCGCCCTCGCGCGCCAACGACTCGGCAACGCGCCGCGCCACATTAGCGGGAATGGCGAAACCCAAATTTTCCGCTCCAATGTAAGCCCGAGAATTAATGCCCACCAATTTACCATTTTCAGTTACGAGTGGGCCGCCGCTGTTGCCAGGATTGATGGCGGCATCCGTCTGCAGCCAATTATTAAAGAGCCCCGTCTCGTAACCGCGCACGCCACGGGTATCGGAAAAGGGCCGATTCGTGTTAGAAATAATTCCTCGGGTCAGGGTGCGCTCTAGACCGTAAGGCGTGCCCACCGCATATACGGTCTGGCCCGCGTAAAGCTCATTCGAGTCACCAAATTCTGCGGCTTTAAATTTTATTTTGCGGCGCTGCATTTCCTCAAGATCAAGGCGTAAGACGGCTAAATCAGTCCAATGATCCCAGCCCACCAACTTAGCGCTCACCCGCTCCAGGTTAGCTAAAGTCACGGAGATCGTCACCGCTTGCGGGCTCGCGACGTGCGCGTTGGTTAAAATGAGCCCATCCGCCGAAATAATGACCCCCGAGCCAATGCCCCCCGTGAAGCGCTTGGACCCCGCTTCAAATTCTATCTCGCTAACATCGATGCGCACGACCGCCTCGAGCAAGCGATTAAAACCGCGACTCATGGCCGCCGAAGCTACGACTGAAAGCAGGAGGAAAGCGGTCGCTCCCGTCAGCAGACGGCGGATGGTTGACGGTGCTAAGGAATCTCTCAATGTGCGGATTCTATTCAATGGCTACTAATTGCAAAGACTACGACTTTCTCCAGATCGAGCCCCATTGGCAATCTTTCTGGGA
>SXZN01000196.1 GCA_005787865.1 Opitutaceae bacterium
CCGAGATGGAAGAAATCGCCAACCTGATCGACGGCGTTCTCGTGGCCATCGGCACTGAGCACGAGGCCGCAGTTTTGGCTACTACGAAGGAACGCGTCATCAAGCTCACCGCACGGTTTCCGCTCCCTTACAAATTATAATGACGCGCCTCTGCTGCCCTTAGGCAGCCCGTTCAATTAGCTGAGAAGAAATGGTGTGCAATTCCCAGAGATAGCTCGACCCGCTAATCTCAGGCAGGCAACCGTTCGAGCCCAGGCTCATGAAAAAAGAACGGGCTTTGCTCGCGGCCGTAGTTTCCGCTAGATTGCAGTCTTTCGTGATCCTCTTGCGCATAACCTACGTTATTTTTGCTCAATGAAGCCCGCTGCTGCCAGGATTAGCCGATCGCTTGAACTGCTGGCCGGTTTGGCTCTCGGGTTACTGCTGCTCGCCGGCTGCACCACGGCGCCGCGCCACGAAACGAATAACCGGTGGGCAACCACTGAGCGCGTGATCATTCCGGCGCAGATCATTTCAAATTTCTTTGTCATCGCCTGTCCGGCTAGCGATGGGACGACCCAACACTTTATCATCGATACTGGATCCACCGCCACGCTGATCTCGCCGGCGCTCGCTCAACGCTATCGCCAAAAAAACCCCGCAAACAAACCCTCGGCCAAAGTAAAGGTGCGCTCAGCGAGCGGCGGCGAAATTGCGCTAGAACCGGTTCGTCTGCGCCGCTTGCCTCTCGGCGCGACCTCCTTTGAAAATGTTCCCGCCCTGCTCTTTGATTTCGCCGATCTCTCCGCCCATCTCGGCGTGGTGATCGATGGTCTGATTGGTTTCCCTGTTTTTAGCGACGTCCTCCTCACCCTCGATTATCCAGGCGCCCGTCTCGTCATTTCACCCTTACCGATGCCCGCCGCGATGCGCCCCACCTCGCCGCGCAGCTCGACGCTCATTTTTAGCCATGAGCATCCCACCCCGCTTATTTCTCTGCAGATGGGCAACGAATCTTTCATTGCCCAAATCGACACCGGCAGCGATGGCAGCCTGAATCTAAATCCGTCGGGACTCCATCCGCAGTTCGTTCAGCCGCCCCGCGCCGGCACCCTCATCTCTTCACTGCACGGCGATCGACAGCAACTTACGGCGCGCCTGAATCAAAATGTACTGCTCGGAAACTATCTGATCGAACGTCCGATCGTCGATCTCTCCGAGCAACTCTCGTCGATCGGTGGAGAATTTCTGCGCCCCTTTATCCTAACCTTTGATCAACGCCGCCACCAAGTAACTTTTGAGGGTCCCGCCCGTGGCCCCATCACCATGGAACCACGGCGCAGCACGGGACTCTCCTTCTCCCGCGCCCAGACTACTTGGCGCGTGCTGACCGTTATCCCCAACACCCCCGCCGAGCAATTTTCCATCAAAGCCGGCGACCTTTGCATTCGGATTAACGGCGAACTGGTCAAAGACTGGGACTACGCCCGCTATGCGGTGCTCGTAAAATCGACCGCAAAAATTACGTATACTTTTCTCGCTGGCCCCAAAGAAATCGACCTAGAGCTGACGGTATTTGAACTCGTCCCATAATCGGAAAATTGCCAAGCAGCCCGAGGGCACCCGCTATCCCTTGATCAGCAAAAAGGCCCCCGCGCCATCGTGCCCATCCACCCAAGGATACGCCTGCATGCTGCGAGCCAACTTAAAAGGGCCGCCCGCCCGACTATCGAAGAACGTTTTGATGACCTGCTCATTCTCCGTGGCATCGACACTGCACGTGCTATAAACAACCCGGCCGCCCGCTTTCACGAGCCGCGCCGCGGCGTGCAGCAATTCCACCTGCTGTTCCGCGTGTCGGGCAAAATCACCATCTTGCAGCCGCCATTTTACATCGATGCGGTGACGCATCACCCCGGTATTCGAGCAGGGCGCATCGAGCAGCACGGCATCATAACTTTCCGGCAGATTCAGGTTTTTATAAAAAACGCTGCCCACCTTGGTGAGATCCGCCTCAATCATCGCCACCTCGACTCCCTGCGGTGAGCGCGCGAGATTTTCTTTTAGTCGCAGTAGTCGGAGATCGATTTTGCCGGGCTCAGCCGGCTGATCGAGCGCGACGATTTTGCCGGCCTTCATCACATCAGCGATAAAAAGGCTCTTGCCGCCAGGAGCAGCACAAGCGTCCAAAATCACTTCGCCGGGTTGCGGGGCCAGCAAGTCGATGCACAGTCGCGTTGAGGGATCTTGCAAATAAATCACCCCCTCATTGGCCAACTGCCGAACTTCGGCCCACTTCCCCGCCTTGACTTCGTAAAAACCCGCCCACGCCGTGGGCGCCAAAAATTCGGGCACCGCCCGTTCAGACTGAGCTGCGCCCGCGAAAGCCGGACGCCAGCGCGCATAAACGGGTGCCGGCTGTTGATTCCAAGTGAGGAGTTGGCGCGTTATTTCCGGGCCAAATTGCCGCAACCAACGCGTCACCAGCCACTCGGGGTGCGCAAATTCGATGGCGAGATCGGCCGGCTTGACCGCTAAGCGCGCAGCCATTTTACGCATCACCGCGTTGACCAACTTAGCCTCCTTAGGACTGGCGACAGATTTTGCCTGCTCCACCGCGTGATGAATAATTTTGGCAACGCCACCCTCGCCCACGGCCTGAGCCGCGGCCGCACTCTCCAGTAATTCAAATCCCGCCACCAATAAGACCGCCCGCACCTTCGTACGCGGTGGATGCATCATCAACCCATCTAAAGCAGCTTCGAGTCGGCTCGACCAGCGCACCACCCCATAAAATAAATGCTGAGCGCGGGCCCGCTCCTGCCCCGTGAGACCCGGCGCAAGTCCCTCCAGTAAAGCATCCACCCGTTCAGATCGGGCTACCCAACGCTCCGCTAAGCCAACCGCCGCGCCCCAGCCGCTAAGCGTATGTTTAACCCCTTCCGAGGCTTTCTCCAAACCCTGTTTGACATCATGCTCCATTGTCCCCTCTACTAATCGGTTCACTGACTCGATAAGCAATATATGAATTCTGAAGCCATCTCCGCAATCATTGCCAAACACGCCACCCTTAAGACCTCCAAGGCTAAATTAGAGGCCATGGAAGCAGGCACCTATGTTGTCCACCGCAGCTGGGGATTTGGCCAAATCAAGGAATACGACGAGTCGGACATGAAGCTCGTCATCGACTTTAAAGGTAAGAAAAGCCACCGCATGGACCCTGCTTTTTGCGTCGCCAGCATGGACGTTCTCCCCGCTAAGCACATTTTGGCCCGCAAAGAGACCGAATCTAAGGCAATTAAGGCCCTCATTGAAGATGATCCCATGCAATTGGTGATCGATACCCTTTCTGCTTACCCCAATAAAGCCGCTACGGCCATCGAGTTAGAGATTGTACTCACTCAGGTCGTTGGTGAGGAAAAATTTAAACGCTGGTTCTCCAGCGTTAAAAAGCAGCTCATTAAAGACCCGCGGATCGGGGTCCCAGCCAAGAAAACCGACTGCTACATTGTTCGCGCGGAGCCTGTTTCCGCTGAGTCGGAAATCATGGAGGAATTCACGAACACTCGGTCAGCCCGGCGCCGCATTTCCTTAGCGGAGGATCTCCTCGCAGCCTCGATTAAAGAGGAATCCAAGGCCTCCCTTTCCAAGGTGCTCACCGGCATCACCGAAGCCGTGCGCGACAGCAATCAGTTGGATGCCGCCGAGCGACTCTATGGGGCTTTTGTACGCGACGAGCTCGCCAAACTTCTCGGCCACGAAAATCCTTCCGCGAACCCCAGCCAAACCGATTTGATTAAGGAAGTCCGTGGCCTTACTGCCATCGCGGAGAAAATCCCCGTTCATTTCCAATCTCGCTTCCTCGACCTGGTTAAAGAGACGCACCCGCTAGAATGGCGTGAAATCGTTTTCGCCCTGCTGAAAACATCGCAGGGGAAATTTACCACTGAGTGTATTAATTTCCTGATGGAAAATGGGCAAGCCGATGAACTCGCGGCCGCCCTGAAGCGCTGGAAGACAGAACAGAATCTCCGCGCCCCCGTCTTGCTTTGGGTGATTAAGAATCGCCATTCCAAGAAATTCTCCAAGCTCCTGAATGATTTGGTCACGCCCCGCCTGCTCGGCGCCATTTTCTTCGCCATCGATTACGAGGCGTTGAAATCAGCCGGCACCCGCCGTATTCCCCTCGGGGAGGTCTTGAGCGATGACCCCGACCTAATCTCCGACTTGCTTTCGACGGCCGATACAGAGACCGCCCGCGACCTCGCTAATAGCCTTCTGCTCAACCAAGGCTTTGAGGAACTCACCAAGAAATCGTTGCTCGCCCGCTTCATTAAGCTGTTCCCTTCGCTCCAATCACTCGCCTCCGGCGACGCCGGCACCAAGGATGAACAGTTCCTGGTTTCGCGCGAAAGCTACGAGCACAAGCGGACAGAATATGAGGAGATCGTTTCCAAACGTATTCCTGATAATTCTAAAGCGATCTCCGTCGCCCGCGAACACGGCGATCTCAAAGAAAACTCCGAGTTCAAGATGGCCAAGCAAGACCAGTCCGTCCTCATGGGCCAGAAAGCCCAACTCGAACGCGATCTAGCGCGGGCCCGGATCACCGATTTTTCTGAAGCCAGCACCGATGCGGTCAGCGTTGGCACCATTGTCGATTTACGCGATGTCGCCAGCGGCAAGGCCGTCCGCTACAGCGTGCTCGGCGC